>JAAZCL010000240.1 GCA_012513315.1 Bacteroidales bacterium
AATGCTAATTGATAAAAATATGAATAAACAAGATTTGAAGAATGCCACCGGTATAAGCTCTGCATCTATAGCAAAGCTTGGTAAAGGTGAGAATATCACTACGGATATTCTGCTTAAAATATGTGAAGCTCTTGACTGTAGGCTTGAAGATATTATGGAAAGTATAAAGGAGTAGTAGTGAACAATGGTAATAGAAACTTTCATGGATTTTTGTTCTGGTATCGGAGGGGGGCGCTTAGGTCTAGAACAAGCAGGTTTGAAGTGTGTTGGATACTCTGATACTGCTAGGTTAGCTCCTATAACATATCGTTTAATGCATGATACACGAAACGAGAAAAATTACGGAAATTTGAAACGAGTAAATACCAGCATACTTCCATCATTCGATATGCTTATTGCAGGGTTTCCCTGTCAAACATTCTCTGTTATAGGCCGTAAAGACGGCTTCTCAGATGATAGGGGACAAATAATCTTTCATCTTGCAAGAATAATAAAAGAAACCCAGCCTGCTTGTTTCCTTCTTGAAAATGTAAAAGGACTTGTCACTCATGATAAAGGTAATACTCTGAAGATCATACTAAATGAATTGAACGAGGTGGGTTATGACGTTACATATAAGGTTCTGAATAGTTTGGATTTTGGTGTCCCGCAAATGCGTCAAAGGGTTTATTTTGTAGGTATTAATAAAAACCTCAATAGAAATATTGACAACTTCAAATGGCCTCAACCTATAACTAAACCAGGTCTTGGAAAATATTTAGTTGATAATAACGTTGCGTCTAATGAAAGACTAGAAATACTGAAGTATTATCTTGATAATCCAACAAATAAGGGTAAGTACACAATAGATGCTATTTGTGAAATGGAAGGAAAGATTATCGACACCCGAATGAATGATTTAAGAATCTACGAAGAACGTTGCCCAACACTTAGAGCACAGAGAGATGGCGTTCTTTATATAAGAAATGGTGTTGTTTATCAGCTGTCTGGGTATGAAGCTCTATTATTACAAGGATTTCCCTGTGAATATGCAGATCGTGTGAAAGAAGAGGTTACTGACAGACATCTTCTAATGCAAGCAGGCAATGCTATGACAGTTAATGTCATTAAAAAACTTGGCAAATCAATAATAAACTTTTTAGAAAATACGGAGGATTAATATTATGTCTACATGGAAGGATTTTGAGATTCAGTGCACGGAATATTTAAACAGTTGCTACGGTACCTACGCAAAATTTACGCTACAAGGTGGAGCAAATTCTACTGTTCCAGATATTTATGTAAAAACAAATACTGGTAATTCCTTTTATATTGAGGTAAAAGAGCCTAATGCTCAATCTGGTCAATTTGTCCTATTGCCTGATGAAATCAATAAAAAATTCGTTTTCTCACCACGAAACAAGACCGCTGCTAATGAGTTCACTGATATAATTACAGAACATATGAATAATAATTTTGATGATTTTAATAGTGCAGGCACTGCAGGATATAGCTTGGATATCGATAAAAGTATATTTGGACGATGGATTGTAAGTTATTTCAATTCCAAGGGAGTTAAGTATTTTATCAGCAAGGACAAGAATTATGTTATATTCCCGACATCAAAATTTGAATCATATTTCAATATAACAGCAAAGTATCGCATAAAACGAAGTGGTTCGACAGAACCTTCAAAGAAGTATCAACCTCTTATTATTGCTGAATTAGAAGAAGAATATGGGGTTAGCAGCATAGACACAAGAGAGAAAAAACTCTTTGTAACAGGTGATGATTCTTTAAATAAAGTACGTTTTATTATGGGCGATTATGAATATTATCTAGCACCTAAAGATGATAATATTTATGAAGTACGTCAGTTGTCAAACACATATAATATGAATGTAATATTCTCAATTTCATTAAAGAAGGAACAAGACACAATAGATTTAGCGATTTTCGAAAGTGAATTATAAAGATAAAAACGACAGACAGAAAATCTATCTGTCATTTTTATTTTGCATGTATTTAACATATTGAGTTAATGCATATTTATAGGTACTTAATTGATATTTGCCAATGGGTAAATCATTTTCACCTATCTTTTTCATATTATCATTTAAGCCCTTGTTTTTAAATAGTGAAAAAAGAAAATCGCAGTTATCCTTCTCATACTCCTCATCTAAATCAAAATATCCATTAATTCGCTCCAACCGTTTCAGCCTTGAAACAATATCGCTCTGTACTTTTTTAGGTACATCACTATTAGATAGCCATTGCCTGAATTCTAATTCGTTCATTCTCGACTCCTTTAACTGCATGACCTATCTCCTGTCCAATTAATTGTAAAACATCAATCACAACAGAATTACCAAATTGCTTATATGCTTGATTTGCACTTTTGCAGATTTTATAACTATCAGGGTATCCCATTAGCCTCGCACATTCACGAGGATGTAACTTTCTTGTTTTACCATTGATTAGATATCCACCAGTTTTTGAAAAAACACCTCCTCCATTAGCGGAAAGCGTTATAGCAATTCCTTTTGTACTATAAATACGTTCTCCTTGACCACCTTTATTAACAATTCCAAGCCTAATTGACTTATTACTATATTTATCATCCGTAACACCATTAAAATATGTGTCAGGCCTTTCAATATATAAATCTTGTACGAGTCTTTCATCTTCTAACAAAAAATCTTCTACGTGTTTTGTTAACTTAAACGGTTTAGGGTAAGAGAAATCTATTAAGCCTAAATCTTTTCTGAAACAAACCATATAGATACGTTCTCTTTTTTGCGGTATACCGAAATCTGTTGCATTTAAGACCTTCTGATTGAATTGATAGCCAAGTTCCTCCATTGTAGATTTAACAACTTCTAAAGTTCTTCCATCATCATGTACGGCAAAATTCTTTACATTTTCCATAAAGACAATTTTGGGTTTTTTTTCTTTTACAATACGAGCCACATCAAAAAACAATGTCCCTCTACTATCTTCGAAACCTTTCTGTTTTCCACTAATCGAAAATGCTTGGCAAGGAAATCCTGCACACAAGATATCATGGTTGGGAATTGTACTTTCGTCTACAAGCGTAATATCTCCTTCTGGCATGTCTCCAAAGTTTTCTTCATAGACTGCTTGAACGGATTTATCCCATTCATTTGAATATACACACTTAGCCCCCAGTGATTCTAGTGCGATTCTAAAACCACCCAGTCCAGCAAATAAATCAATAAACGTAAAATTAGTAAGAGTTTTATCCTTAATATCTATCACAGTAGTCACCTCATATAAGTTTTCTTTAATTATAGCGCAGAGCGCTTAAATTTGCAATACTTATACCAATTTTTAATGGCTCTTTTACTTATAGTACTTTCTTAAATTTACAACTATCTTGTCAACTCACTATTATTTTCCCAACTATCTTATCAACTCACGTAGTCATCGTCGGTATTTGCTGATGACTTTTCAAATTCACCAATCTTGGATAACTTCCCTCAAAGCAAAAATCCGTGATTATCCTTCCGGCTTAGAACCAGACCTCATACCACGGAAAGCCTTTATTTACTTATCTTATTACACGCTTACTTATCCACCCTTGACATCAATACTACCG
>JAAZCL010000241.1 GCA_012513315.1 Bacteroidales bacterium
AGCAGGACCTCCTCCAATTACGGCGAGGTTATAGCTGTCTTCGAGACGGATCATTCGTTTATCATCTTCACTCTCTTCTTCACCTGTATCCTTAAACTCTTCTGGCATCAGTGTATCAACCGATTCATTTTCATCGCCAATGTAACCTATCACAGTAGTTACTGGAACTGTTTCATCGTCATGGTGAACAATTTTTAGCAAGATACCAGTGGCTTCTGCCTCAATCTCCATGCTAGTTTTGTCGGTCATAATTTCAAGAATGATCTCTCCCTCTTGTACAGGGTCACCCTCTTTTTTCAACCATTTTACAATTTGCCCTTCGGTCATGTCTATACCTGCTTTGGGCATAATTACTTCAAAAGCCATATTTTATCTTTTATTTACTGTTGTCATTCTAACTATATATTCTAAAAAATCAACCCTTTAAATAAACAGAGTCAAGGGATCCTCCATTGCAGCTTTTAGATCTGTCATGAACTTAGCTGCAGTTAGCCCATCAATGATTCTATGATCAGATGTTAGGCTAATTTTCATTATCGGACGTATAACAATTTCACCGTCTTTTGGCACTGCTCTTTGCTGAGTAGAAGCAACACTTAAAATTGCAGCATTTGGCTGATTAATGATTGCTGTAAACTCATCTACACCATACATACCAAGATTGCTAATAGTAAATGTACTGCCCGCTTGTTCATCCGGTAACAACTTTTTTGAAAGAGTACGATCGGTTAGGTCCTTCATTGCAACCACAAATTCGGTAAGAGTCATTTTATCTGCCCCTTTTACCACAGGTACCATAAGTCCTTCATCTAAACCCACGGCCATTCCTAGATTTACATAGTTATGGAATGTAATTTCTGTTGCCTCTTTATTCATACTCGAATTGATGTATTTATGTTTTGGCAATGTTTTAATTACAGCCATAGAAATCAGGTCCGTCACTGTAACCCTCTTACCTGTTTTCTCCATAATTGGGTCAATAAGTCGTTTACGAAGTGCTAACAACTCCGTCATATCAATTTCCCAAGTCTGAATAAATGTTGGTGCATCAAAGTAACTCTCTGACATACGTTTTGATATAATCTTACGCATCTGAGTCATTTGAATAGTTTCAGAGTCACCTATCTTAGCAGTGTCCAGAACTATCTCTCTCTTGGCTGTTTCGGCCTGCTTAACAGGAATAGTTTTAGTTGCAACAGGGCCAGATGAAACCATCTGATATCCGTAATCATCTAGCATAAATCGCGATTTGATTTCGGGGTCATCAATAAACTGAAGGACATCGTCTTTCATAATCTTATTGCGGAATCCTGTTCCAGTTAGTCCTTTAAGATCTATATTATGTATATCGGCAATTCGCTGCGCAAGAGGAGATACGTGTGTTTTATCTTCATAATTAAAGCCAGCAACGTCGTCCCTGTGAATTCTGCCTTTGAAACCTGTTCCAATTACACTTAGCAAATCCACACCTAAACGCTTAGCCAACGCTCTTGCAGCAGGTGTCGCCCTCATCTTTTTATTTTCCATTCACTCAGTTTTTATCGGTTATTGACTAATCTGAGGATATATTTCCTTATTCGTTCTACACTTGGTATCATTGCAGTCTCTAGAGTCTGGTTATATGGAATTGGCACATCTTCTCCGGCAAGTCGAAGTATACGACCATCCAAATAATCGAATGCTTCACTCTCTGCAATCATGGCAGCAACTTCACCAATGAATCCACTTGTTTTGTGTGCATCATTAACTAAAAGAACTTTCCCAGTTTTTTTAACAGATTGTATAACGGCATCTTTATCCAGAGGAGCAAGCGTTCTCAGATCAACCACCTCAACTTCAACTCCTTCTGCTTCATAAACTTCTTGAGCTGCTTGCATTACTCTCTCAAGCATACGTCCGTAAGTTACTACTGTTATATCTTTACCCTCTCTTTTGATATCTGCTTTACCAATAGGAAGTACAAAATTAGGATCTGTTGGCACTTCACCTTTCATATTGTACTGTGCTTTGTATTCAAGGAAAATTATTGGATTATTATCTCTTATAGCTGCTTTTAGTAATCCCTTTACGTCTGCTGGTGTACCAGGAGCAATTACTTTTAGTCCGGGTATATGTGTAAACCATGCTTCCAGCGATTGTGAGTGCTGAGCAGCCGACCCAACTCCACCACCGGCTGCAGCTCGGAATACAACAGGAATTTGACCCTTACCACCATACATATATCTTGTTTTGGCTGCTTGATTTACAATATTATCCATCATATAAACAATGAAATCCATAAATGTAACATCCACAATAGGGCGTAAACCGGTCATTGCAGCACCAATTGCAGCACCTGATATTGCATTCTCTGATATTGGAGTATCACGAACTCTCTCCTTACCAAACTCTTCCAACATACCAACCGATGTGCCGAAGTCTCCACCAAAAATACCTACGTCTTCACCCATCAGAAATACGTTCTCATCGAGTCGCATCTCTTCTGACATTGCCATGATTATTGCATCACGGACAGACATTAATTTTGTTTCTTTTTCCATCTATATTTTAACTGAGCTGTTTTTATTTTCTTTTGAGACCATTTAGGTCAATCTCTTTATTGTAATGAATTGATAATTAAAATCAAGGCGCAAAAATATCCTCAAAAGCTGACTCTAAGGTAGGCTCGGGACTACTTAATGCAAACTTAACTGACTCTTCCACTGCATCTTCAGATAATTTTTCTATTGCTTCTATATCTTGTTCTGTTGCAATCTTATTGTCTAGCAAATATTTTTTAAAGCGCGGAATCGGATCTTTCTTTTTCCACTCATCAACCTCATCTTTCGTACGATATTTTCCAGGATCAGAAGTAGAGTGACCTAAATAACGATAAGTAATTGACTCAACCAATACTGGTCCATTACCTTCACGCACATAATCTACAAGTTCTTCAAACTTATCATATACTGCCATCAAGTCGTTTCCGTCTTCTATGAAATGTCCTGGTATACCGTATGAAGCAGCACGCTTGTAATTATAATCGATATTAATTACACTACTAATTGGTGTACTGATACCATACATGTTATTAATAGAATAAAAAATAACCGGTAATTTCCAGATTGAAGCCATGTTTATAGTTTCATGAAATGTACCTTCATTACATGCACCGTCACCAAAAAAGCAAACAACTATTTTGCCTGTTTTTTTTATCATCTGTGTAAGTGCTGCTCCTATGGCCATACCCATACCACCACCAACAATTCCGTTTGCTCCAAGATTACCACCATCCAGATCAGCAATGTGCATAGACCCACCTTTACCTTTACAAGTGCCGGTAGCTTTACCCATTATCTCAGCCATCATTTCATTTAAGTCGATTCCCAAAGCAATACTTTGCCCATGACCACGATGGTTAGATGTGATAAGGTCAGAACCTATATTTAAAGCAGCAACTGCTCCAACATTAGCTGCCTCCTCACCTACCGAGAAATGTGTCATACCCGGCACTACACCTCTTTTTACTAGACGGTTAACCTTATTATCAAAGTTGCGGATATCCAACATCATACGATGCATTTCCAGCAACTTGTCTTTAGACAATTCCGTCTTCTTCTTAGCATTTTTCTTTGCCATATTAGCTCCTTTAATGTATTCTTATTGTATGTTTTAATTAACTATAATGATTCTCCATAAGAACAGTTTTCAGTTCCTATTGTTTGATATTGCCCTCTTTTTATGCTATATTTAACTTTCAAAGTTAATCTAATTTATTATGTTGACTTTTAAAATATTTTCGACATTTTAGTCTAAGATTAAAATATTAATATACCTTTGCTTATACATTCGTGATATTTTTAAAGTGTTTAATCATAACAGTTAAATTCAAAAAAGGTTCTCACTTATAATTAATAACAATATATCATAAATGAAAGGAGAAACAAATTATGTTTTCAAAAACTTGTGAATATGGAATTAAAGCCGTTTTGTATATAGCTTCACAGTCGCTAGAAAATAAACGAGTAAAAATTGGCGATATAGTACAAAATATAGATTCTCCAGAAGCGTTCACAAGTAAAATACTTGGAGTATTATCAAAAAGTGAAATAATTAGTTCACAGACAGGCCCTAATGGAGGTTATGAAGTTAAAGAAGAAAACATTCATTCAGTAACTATAGCCGAAATAATAAAAGCAATTGAAGGTAATGACTTTTTTGATGGTTGTGTTTTAGGATTAAACCACTGTAACCCAAATGAGCCCTGTCCAATGCATAATACTGTAGACCCTATAAGAAATAATATGAAAAAAGTTTTGCAAGACACAACAATTTATGAACTTGCAAAAAGTATTGAGAGTAAAGAATCAACTCTGATACGCTAATTAAACGACTGATTCACGAATTAAGGATTGAAGAGAATTAAGAACTTAAGAGCAAAATTTTAATAAACTGAATATAAGAATAACATAAATCCAAAGAGAGGTATTATACTCTTCTTGTTTTTGAGTTTTTTGTCTTAGATAAGATATTTATTCTTTATTTCACGCATGAAATCAAATCGGTTTGATATAGGCAGCTTTATTACTAACTTTTAACAAAAGATTCAATATGTCACAAAAAAAACTTTGGATTGCTCTAGGAGCAGTGATTATGATATCATTTGCTGTACTACTTTATTATGGTAGTGAGATCTACCAAAAAGCTCCCCCTGTTCCTGAACAGGTAGTGGACAAATCGGGAAATATTCTTTTCACGGGACAAGACATTAAAGATGGCCAGAATGTATGGCAGAGTATTGGAGGTCAAGAAATTGGCAGTATTTGGGGCCATGGTGCTTATGTAGCGCCAGACTGGACTGCCGACTATTTACATATGGAGGCTCAGTTTCTATTAAATAAATGGTCACAGGAAGATCATGGTGTAGTTTTTGAAGAACTACACAAAAATGAAAAAGCAACATTGCAAAGCAGGCTTCAAACATTTCTCAGAGTTAATACATACGATGAAGCTTCCAGTAAACTTGTTATAGATAGAGAAAGGTATGAAGCGTTTCTGCATATTCATGATTTTTATAGTAAACTTTTTATGAATGATCCCGAACTCAAGAAATTGAGAGCGGATTATGCAATAGCAGAAAACACAATCAGAGACACGGGGCGTATGGAGAAGATGTCTCAGTTCTTTTTCTGGGCATCTTGGGCATGTGTAACTGAACGCCCAGATTCTGATATCACATACACCCACAACTGGCCACCCGACGAACAGATAGGAAATGTTGCTACCAGTGACCTTGTGCTATGGACAGGATTCAGCATCTTTATGCTACTATTAGGAATTGGAATAATGATATTTGTGCAGGCACGTACAAAAGAGGAGGAGATCCTTAAACCAGTAGCAGATCCATTAATGAATCAAGTGATTACTCCATCAATGTGGGGTGTAAAAAAATACTTCTGGATTGTAAACATCATGATTCTTGCTCAAATACTTTTGGGCGTTATTACTGCTCATTATGCAGTAGAGGGCGATGGTTTTTATGGAATAGATATTTCTAGATTTATCCCTTACTCCATAACCCGCACGTGGCATCTTCAGCTTGCTATATTCTGGATAGCAACATCTTGGCTTGCAAC
>JAAZCL010000242.1 GCA_012513315.1 Bacteroidales bacterium
AATTCTTTTTCGTCATATAAACGAGTTAGCATCACTATCTTACCGTCACGGTCAATGATAACATTACGAGTAATACCTGCATTGTTTTCAGCATATTTGCCAAAAATGGAAGCATCCGGATCCAGACCTATGGGATATGTTACACCGGTTGCTTCACGCATCATAGTTATTTTTTCAACCGGCTCTTCACGATCTATCCCATAAAGGGCAAACTCCTCATTGTCTTTATGTTTTTGCCATATTTGCTCCTCAATGTGAGGCATTTCCTTTCTACAAACGCCACACCAGCTTGCAGTGAACTGTAGCATTATTACTTTACCTCTCAACTCTGAGAGTTGTACAAAACTTCCGTCCGGCATTTCCATTTTAAAATCCGGGGCTGTATCGCCCACTTTAACAAGGAATTGTCTGTCGTCAACTAACGTTTCAACAGAAGAGTCAGCAGACGAGGAATCTTCACTGTTTTTTTGTGCAGAAGAAGTGCATGATGTCGCAATTAAAACAATAGCGAAAACCAAAAATAAATTTCTTTTCATAACCTAACAAATCTTTTATTTCACAAAGATAGTTTTTTTCCCTTTTTGCCAATACTTTTTCCATAAAAACATTACAACTGCCATTGCTGTGGCAGATCCCAGCATATCTGCGATGAAATCTGCCCACTCACCACTTCTAGAAAAGAAATGCTCCTGCATTAGCTCAATTGCTCCACCATAAATTACCGGAAGAATAAACCCCCAAAAGATCCACTTAAACCTGTGGGGTTTGCCATTATATAGTTTATAGTAATCAATGAAGTTAACAAAAGAGAGTACAAAGAACATACCGAAATGTACTAACTTATCCCAAGCAATTATATTAGGCATTTTTGGGATGCTGTCTGAACTTACCAAACAAGTAGCTGTGAATATTAATAAACCTATAACAACGGGAAGCAGAATGTAACGAATATATTTTCTCATATCTAAATCAATAACACCTCAGATAAACTTCCAAATGTACATAAAAGTTTTCACTTATACACAGACCCATAAAAATTGACCTATTTATAAGTACTAAGCCACAACTTTCTTTATATTTGAATTTTCATAACACTTAAAAGGCTCAACATGAAGAAAGTATGTGGCTTAGATGTGCACAAAGATAACATCTTCTGTGCTATTTACAATGGAGAAGTTTATTCAATTGTAAAAGAATTTACTACAATGACACCGGAGATTTATTCTTTGGGTGAGTATTTGCAATCCGAGGGAGTTGAAGAAATAGCCTTAGAGAGTACCGGTATCTACTGGATTGCCGTGTGGGACTTATTGTATGAGATGGGTTTTAAGTTGACACTTGTCAACCCTTATTTGATAAAACAGATGCCCGGTCGTAAGAGTGATATAAAAGATGCTCAGTGGATAGCTACATTACTGTACAAGGACTTAATACGTGGCAGTTTTGTTCCTCCTCCCATTATTCAGGAGTTACGTATCTATTCTCGTAAGCAAGGCAAATTAAAACAACAGATAACCAGAGTTCTTACAACTATGGACAGTATCTTGGTTAAGTGTGGCATTCGTGCCAGTAGCTGCTTAAGCAGCATTAGTACTAAGAGCTTTATGTGTATAGTAGAGGCTATAATACAGGGGCAAACCAACCCTGACTATCTTGTAAGTCTGGTTTACGGCAATAAGAAAAATAAAGAGAGCGGAAGGCTTAAAAGTGCACTCACAGGTAATATCAGAGATCATCATATCCGAGAGCTATCATGGGCTAAGCAAGAATATGATATGTACCAGGTGCAAGTGAAGGAATGTCTATCAGAAATGGAGCGTATCTGCAATGAGCATTTTTCATTAATGGTAAAGCTTTTACAAACTATCCCCGGAATAAGCCAGATATCTGCCATGACTATAGTAGCCGAAACAGGTGGAGATATGAGTGCCTTTGAGAGTAGCGATAAGATTGTTGGCTGGACAGGATTACGTCCAAGAAATGATGAAAGTGCCGGCAAATATAAGAATACAGCTACCACTAAAGGCAATAAGTATCTACGCACA
>JAAZCL010000243.1 GCA_012513315.1 Bacteroidales bacterium
ATATTTCATCTGGTAATACAACTTTCATATCTTCCTTAACCTTCACCTGGCAGCTCAATCGCCAGTTGTTAAGTTGTTCCTTACGTGTAAAATGTCCTTTTTCGGTTGGCAATATCTCACCGCCACCTTCGGGCACTCTACAGCGACACTCACCACAAGTTCCTTTCCCACCACATGCTGATGAAAGAAATATGTCATGAGATTGTAAAGTATTTAGTAAAGTGCCTCCTTGTGCAACCTCAAGTTCTTTGTCTTTATCGTCGTTAATATTAATCTTAACATTACCTGAAGGTATTAATTTATCTTTAGCTACTAAAATTACAATTACAAGAATCAGTATAATTATTAAAAACACAATGACACTTGCCCATATTGTTAACCCACCCGCATTTAATAGTATGTTCATACCTGTTTATACTTTTTTTATTGTGTTAAATGTTGATTCCTGAGAAACTCATAAAACCTAATGCCATCAATGCTGTGACAACAAATGTGATACCAAGTCCTTTAAGAGGTTTAGGGACATTAGAGTATTCTAGTTTCTCTCTGATTGCAGCCATACCAACTATTGCAAGAATCCATCCAATACCAGATCCAAAGCCATAAGCTGTAGCCATTCCTATATTAGCAAATTCTCTTTGCTGCATAAATAATGATCCTCCAAGGATAGCACAGTTTACTGCAATAAGAGGCAAGAATATTCCTAACGATGAATATAGGGTAGGACTGAAACGTTCAATTACCATCTCAACAAGTTGCACCATTGCAGCAATAATTGCTATAAAGATAAGAAGGCTAAACACGCTTAAATCTACATTTGCAAATTGAGGACCTATCCAAGAAAGGGCTCCTGTTTTCAACACATGGTTTTCCAGTAAATAGTTCACAGGAAGCGTAATAACAAGCACTAAAGTAACTGCTATACCTAAACCTAGTGCTGTTTTAACGTTCTTCGATACTGCCAAGAATGAACACATTCCGAGGAAGTATGCGAAAATCATATTATCGACAAATATCGATCTTACAATTAGACTAATTGCATCCATATATATATATGTTTATTTACTATTAATTAATTGGTTTCTTCTTGCAGATCCCTATTCTTAGATCTATGTATCCAAATAATACATGCAACTATTAGTATAGCCATTGGGGCAAGCATCATGAGCCCGTTATTTTCATAGCCTGCATCGTATAACGATTGAGGTATAACTTGATGACCCATTAGTTCTCCTGAGCCTAATAATTCTCTGAAAAAGCCCGTGACTATAAGAATCCATCCATATCCTAAACCATTACCGATACCATCAAGTAATGATGGCCATGGGCCGTTTCCAAGAGCAAATGCTTCTAGACGTCCCATAAGAATACAGTTTGTTACAATCAAACCTACGAAAACTGATAACTGTTTGTTAACATCGTATGCATATGCCTTCAAAATCTCACTCACGATAGTTACTAAAGAAGCAACAACAACAAGTTGAACAATTATTCTAATTCGATTAGGAATAGATTTCCTTAAAGATGAAATTATCACGTTGCTAAAAGCAGTAACTAATGTAACTGCAATTGCCATAACTAATGATGGTTCAAGCTTTGAAGTAACAGCTAATGCTGAACAAATACCAAGTACCTGCACAAGGACCGGGTTATTTTTATTAAGCGGTCCTAATAATACCGCTTTTGTTTTACCAGATAATAATGCCATATCTTAACTATTCAATTTCATCAAAAAACTTTCATACTTTCTTACACTGTTGAGCAGCATTTTGTCAACTCCCTGACTAGTGATTGTACCTCCTGAAATTCCATCAATATAATCGCGTCGAGTGTCTGTTTGACCTTGCTTAACAACAGCGATAGATTGGAATGTACCTTCTTTAAAAAGTTCTTTTCCTTCAAACTGAAGACGAAAAGCTCTTTCAGATATTTCAGCCCCAAGCCCAGGAGTCTCACCTGCGTGACCAAAGTCGGCACCATAAATTGTGCTTCCATCTTCTTTTACTGCAAGGTATCCCCAAATACTGCCCCATAGACCTGATCCACTCATAGGAAGGATATACACCTTTTTACCATCAATAGAAACCTCATAAACCGGAAGTCCCTGGGCATTTGGATCGCTCAATTCAGTTGAGAAAGCCGGATCTTCGGGAGTTTTACCCTCTGTTCCATTAATCTTTTCTCCATCATTATTGATGAGATAAGCATCTGTAACAAGCTCATCGTAAGCAACCTCTGCCTCATCCACATTAGCCTCAATATTGAGTGATCGTAGCAATTGCTGCATTTTATCGATATTTTCATTAGCAATCTGTCTATCAAGTAGTGACTGGTGCGTAAACGACAGTCCCAGTGCCACAAGAATAACCATTACAACTGAATATATAATTGTATAAGTATTACTTTCTCTGTTCATATCTACCTATTTATTATTGTTAGTAGTTGTGGGTGCAACAGCACGTTTTAAACGACGTTTAATGTTTGCGTCCACCACGTAGAAATCAATTAGAGGTGCAAATGCGTTCATGAACAAAATTGCAAGCATCATACCTTCGGGGTAACCAGGGTTGAATACTCTAATTGTTACTGCCATTAAACCTATTAGGAATCCATATATCCACTTACCTTTCTCTGTTCTTGCAGAAGTTACAGGGTCGGTTGCCATAAATACGGCCCCAAATGCAAATCCACCTAGCATTAGATGGTACATTGGAGGCATCTCCATTATAGCGTTTTGTGCAAATATATTTATCAACAATACTGTAAATATCCCTCCAAGTAATACTGAAAGCATTGTTTTCCAACTTCCTACTCCTGTAATAATAAGAATTATAGCACCTATTAATATTGCAAATGTAGAAACTTCTCCGATAGAGCCCGGAATAAATCCAAAGAACATATCGCTTATAGATAGAGTTTGACCTGTAATTCCAGTAAATGTGACCTCGCTAAAGCTAGTTGCATCTGTAACACCAATTTGTCCAAGGGGTGTTGCACCTGAGTAAGCATCAATAACCTGGCCTGCACCCATTCCAAAAGTATCACCTGTGCGAAC
Organism: Bacteroidales bacterium; assembly: GCA_012513315.1. Lineage (GTDB taxonomy): Bacteria > Bacteroidota > Bacteroidia > Bacteroidales > Dysgonomonadaceae > Proteiniphilum. Next base: position 3,056 of record JAAZCL010000243.1, read on the forward strand.
CCATACCTGATCTCCTGACATTTTAGATGGGTAGGAAAAAAATAGGAATGCACGTGCTACTAAAGCCACGTTAAACACATTGTAACCTGTTCCACCAAAAACCTCTTTTGCAAATATTACTGCAAAAGCTGTTGCCAAGGCAATCATCCATAGGGGAGTATCTATAGGTAAAATCATTGGGATTAAAATTCCCGAAACCAGAAATCCTTCTGCTACCTCCTCTTTCCTTGCTTGGGCTATGGCAAACTCAATGCCGAGTCCCACAACATATGACACAATTAATTGTGGCAGAATAGCAAGCAAACCAAATATTAGATTAGTTAATATACTTACTTCCTGACCAATAGCCATATAGTGTTGAAGACCCACATTATACATACCAACTAACAATGCAGGTAGTAGTGCAATTACCACGATGATCATCGTACGTTTTGAGTCTCGAGCATCATGAATATGCACACCTGATCGCGAAGTAGTATTGGGTACAAACAGAAATGTTTCAAAAGCATCGTATGTTGAATAGAGCCAATGAAACTTCCCTCCCTCTTCGAAATTAGGTTTTATCTTATCAAGATAATTTCTTAACGCTTTCAAAGTTATATTATTTAAATGTTATTATTTATTTTGATATAATCACACAAATTACTCCATCTCCTTGCGAAGCAGATCTAAACCAGTTCTAATGATACGCTGTATCTCGAGTTTAGAAGTATCCACAAATTCACATAGAGCAAAATCTTCGGGAGCAACTTCGTAAATACCAAGCTGTTCCATTTTATCAATATTAAAAGCAATAGTTGCTTTTATGAGCTGCTCAGGGAAGATATCCATTGGAAACACCTTATCATATTCGTTAGAAACAATAATTGCTCTTGGTCCACCCAATATACGAGCGTCTAAACGATACTTTTTATTGTGTGTCAGATAAGTAGCACCTGCGCTGTATCTTTTTGCAGACAATGAGGCCCATCCTACTAACTCATGCACATCATCACCTTCTGGAATAACTGTAATTTGTGAATCGTAGGCTCTTAAAACACCGTTTTTATTAATCTTTCTTCCTGTTAGCGGGTTTCCACTAATATATCTAATAGAAATACCTTCAGTTATATTATTATTGAATAATGAGCTGAGTTCAGTACCTATAATCATTTTATAGAACCCTGTTTGCTTGACCTCAGATCCTGTGAGAGCAATTGTTCGGGTTAGGTCTACTATTCCCTTATTAAAGAAACGCCCTATTAGAGCAACATCGAGTGCATTAAGTGTCCAAACCACTTCTCCTCTATTTACAGGTTTAAGGTGATTAATTTGAACTCCAACGTTTCCTGCAGGATGAGGACCTTCGAACTCAGTTATAACTACGTTTTTTGCTTCTCTAAGTGCTACACTTTTGGTTTTTGGACTTATCGAAAGGTATACTTTACCTGAGGTTAGCTTAGCTAATGCATCTAACCCTGTTTGAAAATCCTTTTCTTGACCCTTCAAAATAAAGTCATAAGAGGGTGCAAGGGGCGCTGAGTCGAACCCAGTAATAAATATGTCTCTTGCCTGCTTTTCAGGATTAGCTACCACATCATAGGGTCGTTGATGGATTAGAAACCATATACCCGCCGAAAGAAGTGAGCTCTTAATTTCATCTGACGAAAGAGATGACACATTTTTTATTCCATAGTCCACATATTCTATCGCGCTGTCGGACTTAATTTCAAAATTAAGTATTCGTCTTTTTGCACCACGCTCGATTGCAGTTACAACACCACTAACAGGTGAAGCAAAAAGTATCTCTTCGTGATCTTTTGCGTAGAACAGAGCTTCTCCGGCTTTCACCCTATCGTTAACCTTAACAAGTGGTTTGGGTGTAATACCATGAAAATCACTGGGACAAATTCTCACAAATTCACTCGTTATATCGCCTCTTAAAACTTCTTCTGAAGTTCCAATTAACGGTATCTGCAAGCCCTTCTTTATTTTTATCAGATTTGCCATAAAGTTTTTTAATAAGTTACCTAATTGTAGTCTTTCTTGACCAACCAATTACATATCAATAGATTATTGATGAGCTGTGAAAAATTCTTGGTTATTTCACCTTTTGATGGCGCAAATATACATTATTTATAAGTCAAAAAAGAGGAAATTGATTTAAATTAGTGAAATAATTCGTTAATCTAATTTTCTGAAATTCCAGCTATTTCTGGATCAATCATTATTCTTCCACAGTACTCGCAAACAATAATTTTTTTTCTCAACTTAATATCCATCTGCTTTTGTGGTGGAATCTTATTGAAACATCCCCCACAAGCACCACGTTGAATGGGCACAACAGCTAATCCGTTACGAGCATTTTTGCGAATACGTTTAAACGCAGTTAGCAGACGTGCCTCAATAGTAGCCTCTGTTTTCTTTGCTTTCTCTCTAATCTTTTCTTCTTTCGCTTTTGTTTCAGAAACGATGTCATCAAGCTCTTTTTTCTTATGCTCTAAATCACTAGATTTATCTTTTAATATTGAATTGGCCTCGTCTTTCTGTACCTTGATATCTGCTATTTGTTCACCAAATTCACGGATACGCTTTTCAGAAAGAGCAATTCCAAGTGTTTCAAACTCTACCTCTTTTGATAAGTGGTCAAACTCTTTGCTGTTTCTTACATTATCTAGTTGTTTATTATACTTCTCTATTTTAGCTTTACTGGTTTCAATTTTACCTTTCTGCAATTTAGTATCTTCCTCTAGTTGTTTAATATCGAGTTCAAAATTATTGATTCTAGTACCAAGGCCAGCTATTTCATCATCAAGGTCGGCAACCTCAAGCGGCAACTCTCCCCTAAGAATTTTAATCCTATCAATTTCTGATAAGTACGATTGTAATTTATAGAGCGAATCTAACTTATCCTCTACAGATACTTCTTGTTCGGTTTTTTGCTTTTTTGTAGCCATCTTTATATGTTTTATAATAGTTTATAATTAATAAAAAATGCAGTAATTAAAACGACTTTAAATAAAATCGAAATATTACCACATTTCACTGTATTGGCGGGAACCAGTCTAACCGCCACTATTACAGATACTTTACCGGATTCGAATCGAAAGCGGACTTATGCAATGCAAAGGTAGGAAATTTTTCTGAAATGATTTCAAAAAAGATTTCTTTTGTACATACTTCTGATTCATAATGACCTACCACAGCTAGTAATATTTTATCTTCTACATCATAGAAATCGTTATACTTTGCTTCACCTGTAACAAATGCATCTGCCCCATAAGAAATAGCTTTTGGAAATAAAAATGCTCCCGATCCACCACATATGGCAACGTCAAGAATCTCTTTGCCATGTATTTTAGAATGACTTATGCTACTTAGATTAAATACATCTTTTAGCATGTATAAAAAATCTTGCTCTGGCATAGGTTCAGGTAAAACGCCCACTACTCCGCCACCATGTCTTGCCCACTCATTTGCAATAGGATAAAGATCAAAAACCGGCTCTTCATAAGGGTGTACAGCCAGTAAGGCACGTAACACTTCTTCTTTTTTCATTATGGGAACCACAGTTTCTATTCTTACTTCTTTCTCAAAATGAAGCTCATCTTTTTCACCTACATACGGGTTTGTTTCTGCACCAGCTCTAAAAGTACCTTCTCCCAACAAATTGTAACTACAACTGTCATAATTACCAATATGACCCGCACCTGCATTAAAAATTGCATTTCTAACACTCTCTGCATGCTTCACGGGTACAGTGGTAGCAAACTTTAATAGTGCATTTTCTATGGGTTGAAGAATCTTCACATTCTCTAACTCTAGCATTTGAGCCAACTTATAATTTACTCCTCCTAGGGCATTGTCTAAATTAGTGTGGGCTGAATAAATAACTATATCGTTTTTTATTGCTTGCATTAGGCAGCGCTCAACGTAGGTTCTACCAGTTAACGACTTAAATGGTTTAAATGCAATTGGATGGTGAGATATTATGAGGTTACAACCTAGTGAAATTGCTTCTTCTATTACATTCTCTGTAATGTCAATTGCCAATAAAGCGCCAGTTGCTTCTCTATTTACATCCCCTACCTGAACTCCACTATTGTCATAATGTTCTTGAAGTGAAAGTGGAGCAAGTTGTTCAATAGTTTGAATTATCTCTTTTATACGCATATCAATTAATTTGGATAAGGTTCTAAAGATTTTCTCTCACAAATATAACTGAATTTTTATACAAATGCTCACTTATAAGCTTATATAGTTGTAGATAAAATGAACTTATTATTTCTTAATCCTAAATAATAATATAATTACATGTGGAATTTAACTGTTATAGATGATCATTAATCACTGTCTTTTATAATTAAACGTAGCGAGTTGTTCTTCGTAACATAGTTCCATGCCCAGTTAATAAAGATTACAAGTTTATTGCGTACACTCAGTATGAGCATCAGGTGCAAAAACATCCATACCAGCCAAGCAAAGTTACCTTTAAACTTTATAAACGGAAGATCCACAACCGCTTTATTTCGTCCAATGGTAGCCATGGTTCCTAGGTTTTTATATTCGTATTGTTTAAGTTTATTATCAATATCTTTAACATTATTAGTTGATTCTAATTTATGTATATTGCGTGCTAAATTCTTTCCTTGTCCTATAGCTACATTGGCTACCTGAGGATGGCCTTTTGGATACTTATCGGTCTCCATATAAGCCACATCACCAATTGCATAAACATTGCTAAATCCATCTACCCTGTTTATTCTATTTACTTTAATCCTACCATTTAGCAGAACAGTATCTTTGGGAATTCCTTCAATTGCGTTGCCCACCACTCCTGCGGACCAGATAACATTTTTCGATAAAATTATCTCACCGCTATTAAGTGTAATAGTATTACCATCGTATTCTTTTACAAAAGTACCGGTCTTCACAATTACTCCCATTTTTTGCAATTGTTGCTGTGAGTATTTTTGTGCAAAAGAACTCATATTAGACAAAGTATTTTTCCCTCCTTCTAGAAGATAAACATTGACCTTTTCTTTATCAATGTTTGGATAATCTTTGGGGAGTATTTCTCTTGTCATTTCGGCAAATGCACCTGCCAGCTCTACACCAGTTGCTCCACCTCCAACTATCACAATATTGTAAAGACCTTCTTTACTTTCAGTATAAAGTAGTTTCTCAAAATTATGGAGAATTTCATTTCTAACGTTGATTGATTGGTAGGTTGATTTAAGGCCCATTGCATTATCTTCAATTTCACTATTTCCATAATAATTGGTGCTTGATCCAGTTGAAATAACTAAATAATCGAAGCTAAATTTACCAATTGTTGTGTTTATAAAACTCTGCTCTTTATTGACAGATAAAACAGAAGCTAAGCGTATACGAACATCTCTTCTTTTCTGAAAAAGCTTTCTTATTGGAAATGACACGGTTGACGGCTCTATTTGGGATGCAGCAACCTGATAAAATAATGGTGGGAATTGATGATGATTTACTTTGTCCATTATAATAATATCGAACTGATCTTTTTTTAAATGATTTACAAATTGAAGACCTCCGAAGCCACAACCTGCAACAACAATCTTTTTTTTCATTTTATTTATTTAATAATAAAAACAACCTATTACCTCTGCATATATAAACATTTATCATCTATAAAAGTTGGAATATAATGGACGGATTATGATAGGAGGCTTATCTAAAATGTATAAAAAGCAAAAAGCGCTACGAATCACTCGCGGCGCTTTCTTTAATGTTTAACATTTTAAAAATCACAGCTTCACTGCAGTTACAGCATCGACTGAGGTTTTAGGTCTCCGTCGTAATGACGTTGCACCCACAGTGTTTATTGTAGAGATCAAGCTTTTTTTATTGCTTGATTCTGTCTCTTTATCTTATACCTATTCTTCTTCCTTAGCTTCAGATCTTTTCACCTCTGGTGACTCTTCAACTTTTACATCTGCTTTGGTATCGGTTTCCTTAACTTCTATTGGCTCTTTAACCTCTTTGGTCTCTTTTACTTTTGCCTCGGCTTTAGCTTTAGGAGCATCCTTTTTCGAAGATTCTTTATTGGTTGCTTTAGTATCATCTGTTTTAACAACTTTTTCAGCACTTGATGCAGAACCACCACCTCTACGCGAGCGACGTGTTTTTGCTTTCTTAGTAGTGCTTTCAGTCAGCATATTTTCGTTAAAGTCTACAAGCTCAATGAAGCACATTGAGGCGTTGTCACCCAATCGATTCCCTGTTTTAATTATACGAGTATATCCACCTGGACGATCTCCCACTTTTTGAGATACCGTTTGAAACAGTTCCGTTACTGCATACTTATTTTGAAGCTTACTAAAAGCATTACGTCTGGCATTTGTAGTATCTTCTTTGCTAACAGTAATGATGGGTTCCACAAACTTTCTTAACTCTTTTGCTTTTGGAACAGTAGTGAATATGCGTTTGTGCATAATGAGCGATGTTGCCATGTTAGACAGCATCGCACCACGATGAGCACTTTTACGTCCTAAATGATTATTTCTTTTTCTATGTCTCATTGTAGTATCTAATCTTTATCTAGTTTGAATTTTGATATGTCCATACCAAAAGTAAGATTCAGACCGTCAAGCAATTCTTCAAGTTCAGTCAGTGATTTCTTACCAAAGTTACGGAATTTAAGTAGATCGTTCTTGTTGTGTTGAACTAGCTGTCCGAGGTTTTCCACATCTGCTGCCTTTAAGCAGTTCAGTGCTCTAACCGAGAGGTTAAGGTCAGATAACTTCCTTTTCAGAAGTTGACGCATATGAAGCACCTCTTCATCGAATTCTTCAATACCTTCAGAATCTGATGTCTCCAGCATAATCTTGTTATCATCTGAAAACAAGATAAAATGTTGAATAAGTATCTTAGCAGCCTCTTTCAATGCCTCTTTAGGCGCAATTGAACCATCTGAAACAATTTCAATAAGCAATTTCTCGTAGTCTGTTTTTTGTTCAATACGGTAATCTTCAACCTCATATTTTACATTACGAATAGGTGTAAAAATTGAGTCGATTGCCAATACCTGAACATCATCGCTTACGAAAGTAGCACGATTTTCATCGGCCGAAACATATCCTCTTCCTTTATTAATTGTAAGTTCGAGGCGTAAATCGGCTTTTTTATTCATCCTGCAAATTTCCAGTTCGGGGTTTAAAACTTCGAAACCGGTAAGCAGTTTTCCAATATCTCCGGCTTTAAACACTTCCGTTCCCGAAATAGCGATGCTCACCTTTTCTGTTTCAAACTCATCAACTATCTTCTTAAATCTTATTTTCTTAAGATTAAGAATGATACCTGATACATCTTCTATAACGCCTGGTATGGTAGCAAATTCATGCTCCGCACCATCGATGTTTACCGAAGTAATCGCAAATCCCTCTAGCGAAGAAAGCAGAATACGGCGCAAGGCGTTGCCTATTGTAATGCCATATCCTGGTTCTAGCGGACGGAACTCAAACTTACAAGAGAACGTATCCTCCTGAAGCATGATTACCTTATCGGGTTTTTGGAATGCTAATATTGCCATGAAATTAATGTTTAGAATATAATTCTACGATGAGTTGTTCTTTAATACTTTCTGGAATGTCAGATCTTTCTGGCACATGCAGTACAGTACCGCTCATATTACCATTATTCCATTCCAACCAAGGATATTTGCTATGATTAAAACCTGATAAAGAATTAACAACCACCTCTAATGATTTTGATTTTTCTCTTACACCTATAACATCACCTGCTTTAACTGTGTATGAAGGTATGTTTACAACCTTACCGTTTAAAACAATATGACGGTGAGTTACAAGCTGACGTGCTGCTGCTCTTGTAGGAGCAATTCCTAAACGGAACACCATATTATCTAAACGCTGCTCTAATAATTGCAATAGAACCTCGCCTGTAATACCACGACTGCGTGATGCTTTGTCAAAAGTACGGCGGAATTGTTTTTCAAGAACGCCATATGTATATTTTGCTCTTTGTTTTTCACGTAATTGAATACCATACTCTGAGGTTTTTCTTCTACGTGAGTTCCCATGTTGACCGGGTGGGTAATTTTTTTTAGAAAGTACTTTATCGGGACCGAAAATGGGTTCGCCAAATCTACGGGCGATTTTTGATTTTGGACCAGTATATCTTGCCATTTTTACTAACTTAAATTATCTTTTAATTAAACTTTTCTGGCTTTCGGAGGACGGCAGCCGTTATGAGGTAGTGGTGTCACATCTACAATCTCAGTAACTTCGATGCCTGATCCGTGAATTGTTCTGATTGCAGATTCACGACCATTTCCGGGACCTTTTACGTATGCTTTCACCTTTCTCAGGCCTAAATCATATGCTACTTTAGAGCAATCTGATGCAACCATTTGTGCTGCATAGGGGGTATTCTTTTTGGAACTTCTGAATCCCATTTTACCTGCCGAAGACCAACTTATTACTTCGCCATCTTCATTAGTCAACGAAACAATAATGTTGTTGAATGATGAAGAAATGTGAGCCTGTCCGACGGCAGAAACTTTTACATTTCTTTTTTTTGCTGCAACTGTTCTTTTTGCCATGTTCCTTATTTATTATTTAGTAGCTTTTTTCTTGTTAGCAACGGTTTTCTTTCTTCCTTTGCGTGTACGGGCATTATTTTTTGTACTCTGCCCACGTACAGGTAAACCTATACGATGACGTATACCACGAAAACAACCAATGTCCATTAATCTCTTGATGTTCTTTTGAACCTCAGAACGTAAATCTCCTTCCACCTTAAACTCTGTGGATATGATTTCACGTATGCGGGCTGCCTGATCGTCAGTCCAGTCTTTCACTTTGATATCTCTATCAACTTCTGCTTTTGTTAAAATGGTGTTAGCTGCACTACGTCCGATTCCATAAATATATGTAAGGGCAACTTCACCCCTCTTATTCTGCGGCAGATCGACACCAACAATTCTTATAGCCATATATAATTTAATTATTTGATTACAATGATATACTATTTATCCCTGACGTTGTTTAAACTTGGGATTTTTTTTATTTATAATATATAACCGGCCTTTTCTCCTTACTATTTTGCAATCGGCCGAACGTTTCTTTAAAGAAGCTCTTACTTTCATATCTTAATATTTTATTTTTCGTTACTTGTTATTCTCCTGAAATTTCAGGTCCTCTATTATTTTCTGTTTCTCTATTGTTAGAACTCAATAATTAGTCAACTGACAACTTTTTTTACTTATATCTGAACGAAATCCTACCCTTTGAAAGATCATAAGGCGAAATTTCAACCCTCACTCTATCACCGGGCAAAATACGAATATAGTGCATACGCATTTTTCCCGAAATATGAGCAGTAATCTCATGCCCGTTTTCTAATTCAACACGAAACATAGCATTTGATAATGCTTCTATGATTGTTCCGTCTTGTTCAATTGATGCTTGTTTAGCCATGAATCTTTACTTTTTTAGTTTAATTAATTAGTCTCTTTTATAAATTCAAATGTTGAGAGTATATCTGCTTTTCCGTTGCGGATAGCTACTGTGTGCTCGAAATGAGCAGATGGTTTGCGGTCTTTAGTACGCACTGTCCATCCATCATTTTCAAATACCACTTTCTTGCCACCCATATTAATCATCGGTTCAATTGCAATGCACATACCATTTTTAATGATAGGGCCTGTACCCCTTCTACCATAATTAGGGACTTCGGGGGGTTCGTGCATCTGGCGACCAATTCCATGGCCTACGAGCTCACGAACAACTGAATATCCTCTCTTTTCACAATACTCTTGTATTGTTGAACCTATATCTCCAATTCTCCCATTCTCCTTTGCATTCTCAATTCCTTTATAGAGCGATTCTTTTGTAGTCTGCAAAAGTGCTTTTACCTCTGCACTTACCTCACCAACACAAAATGTGTAAGCCGAATCTCCACAAAACCCACGAAGTTGAGTACCACAATCTATTGAAACAACATCACCATCTTTAAGAGGTGTGTTATTTGGAATTCCATGTACCACGTTTTCGTTTACCGAAGTACATAATGAATTTGGGAAACCACCATATCCTAGAAAAGTGGGAATAGCGCCATGATCTCTGATAAATTCTTCGGCAATTTTGTCAAGTTGCAACGTAGTTACTCCCGGTTTGATGTGTTTAGACAACTCTCCGAGTGTCTTACCTACCAAACGGTTAGCTTCACGCATAAACTCAATTTCTTCGTCGGTTTTCAGAATAATCATATTACTATCCATATTATCAGACATTAATAAACTGCAGCTGATCCAGTTCTACCTTTAATTTTTGCTCCTGATTTAAGGAAGCCGTCATAATGGCGCATCAATAAGTGACTTTCAATTTGTTGCAATGTATCGAGTACAACACCAACAAGAATTAATAGTGATGTTCCTCCAAAAAATTGAGCAAACATAGAGTTAATTCCCATAAGTCCTGCAAAAGCAGGTAGTATAGCAACAATTGCAAGGAAGCAAGAACCTGGTAGTGTAATTCTAGACATTACTGTGTCGATATACTCTGCCGTTTTCTTTCCTGGTTTGATACCTGGAATAAATCCGTTATTACGTTTCAAATCTTCTGCCATTTGCACTGGATTAACAGTAATAGCAGTGTAGAACCATGTGAATGCTATAATCAACATAGCAAATATCAGGTTGTACCAAAAACTGCCAGGATTCATTAATGCTGCAAAAAAACCGCCACCTTCACTCACAGAAAACTGAGCAAGGGTAAGTGGAATAAACATTAATGCTTGTGCAAAAATGATAGGCATAACATTAGCCGCGTTAACCTTTAACGGAATATATTGTCTTACGCCACCATATTGTTTATTTCCAACAATGCGCTTTGCATACTGAACTGGAACTCTTCTAACTCCTTGCACCAGCATGATAGCAGCAGCTGTAACAGCCACAAGAAACAGCAACTCTAGAAGTAGTAAAACAAGACCTCCGGGTGCATTCACCAATCGATCAAATTCAGCTACCAAAGCGTGTGGAAGACGAGCAATAATACCAATTAAAATGACAAACGAAATTCCGTTTCCAATTCCTTTATCGGTAATACGCTCACCAAGCCATAGTACAAACATACTTCCACCGGCAAGTATTATTGTTGAAGGTAATATCCAATCCCAGAAACCACCTGGAATAGCTGCACCTACTGCACCATATAAATAAGCAGGACCTTGTATGAGAAGAATTGCTACAGTAAGATAACGTGTGTACTGATTAATTTTAGTACGTCCACTCTCACCTTCACGTTGCATCTTCTGAAAAGCCGGAACAGCTATACCCAACAACTGCATAACAATTGATGCAGAGATATAAGGCATAATTCCTAGTGCAAAAATAGATGCATTAGAAAATGCACCACCCGAGAACATATCTAACAAGCTTAATAAACCTGTGCTAGCATTCTGTTGTAGTGAAACAAGAGCTTCAGGATTAATCCCTGGTAAGACAACAAATGATCCAAACCGGTATATGGCAATAAATCCAATAGTTATCAGAAGTCTTTGTCTAAGATCTTCTATTTTCCAAATATTTTTTACTGTTTGTACAAATCCCATTTTCCTAGAGTTTTACTGCTGTTCCACCTACCGTGGTAATAGCCTGTTCTGCTGACTTAGAGAATGCGTGTGCCTCAACCTCAAGTTTGGCAGTTAAAGTACCTCTACCTAATATTTTCACTAAACTTTTACCGGTAACAAGACCTGCATCCATCAATACCTTCTGGTCTATTTTGGTGAGCTTATTAGTATCAGCCAACTCCTGAAGTGTTTCTATATTAATTGCTTTATATTCAACTCTATTAAGAGATTTGAATCCGAATTTCGGAACTCTGCGCTGTAACGGCATCTGTCCACCTTCGAAACCAACTTTTTTCGAATATCCTGATCTTGATTTTTGACCTTTATGTCCTTTTGTTGAAGTACCACCTTTGCCAGAGCCTTCACCACGTCCGATTCTGGTTGATGATTTAGTAGCACCTGCAGCCGGTTTTAAATTCGATAAATCCATTTTATATATATCTTTTTAACCGTTTATATATCTTTAATCTATTACAGTTACCAAATGTTGAACTTTATTAATAAGCCCTCTTATCGAAGGAGTATCATCATGTTCAACCACTCTGTTCATTTTGGTTAGTCCTAGAGCATCTAACGTTCTTTTCTGATCAATAGGAGCACCAATTCTGCTTTTTGTCTGTTTAACTTTAATCTTAGCCATTTCAGTTTCCTTTTTATCCGTTAAATACTTTATCCACACTTATGCCTCTGTTTTGAGCAACCGTAAGAGGATCCCTCATTTCAGTTAATGCCAGAATTGTAGCTTTCACAAGGTTGTGAGGATTAGACGAGCCTTTACTTTTTGCAAGAACATCGGTTACGCCCACACTCTCAAGTACGGCACGCATTGCACCACCTGCTTTAACTCCTGTTCCAGTAACTGCTGGTTTAAGGAATACTTCAGCTCCACTAAATCGTGAAATCTGCTGATGTGGTATTGTTCCTTGATGTACAGGTACTTTAATAAGATTTTTCTTAGCTGCTTCAACGCCTTTTGCAATTGCTGTTGCAACCTCACCTGCTTTCCCAAGTCCCCAGCCTACTATGCCATCCTCGTCACCTACCACTACCATAGCAGCAAATGTGAACGTACGTCCTCCTTTTGTAACTTTGGTAGTACGATTAATAGCCACTAAACGGTCTTTTAATTCGATGTCGTTTGTTGTTGTTACTTTATTACTTCCTCTAGCCATAATCGTTAAAATTTAAGTCCTCCTTTACGAGCGGCATTAGCCAGTTCTTTAATTCTTCCATGATACAGATAACCGTTTCTATCAAAAGCAACTTTTTCTACACCAGCTTCTTTTGCATTCTGAGCAATAAGCTCACCTACTTTTGCAGCTATCTCTTTTTTAGGAAGTTTATCTTCAATTTTAAGAGATGATGCTGAAGCTAATGTTTTGCCGCTTAAGTCATCAATTATCTGAGCATATATCTGTTTATTACTCCTATAAACGGTAAGACGTGGAGTTTCCGGTGTGCCACTAATTTTACCACGAACACGAGTTTTTATTTTTAATCTTCTTTCGTTTTTTGTTATCATTGCGATTTCAGTTTACGTAAAATTATTTAGATGCCGTTTTACCGGATTTACGACGTACTTCTTCTCCTACAAAGCGTACACCTTTTCCTTTATAAGGCTCAGGTTTACGGAATGAGCGGATTTTTGCACATACTTGTCCCAGTAATTGTTTGTCACAAGACTCAAGCAAAATAAGTGGATTCTTGTTCCTTTCCATCTTCGTTTCCACCTTGATCTCTTCAGGTAACTGAAGAAAAATATTGTGTGAAAAACCAAGTGACAATTCTAGAATTTGGCCAACGTTAGATACACGATAACCAACCCCAACAAGTTCCAGCTCTTTACGGAAACCTTCCGAAACGCCAATAACCATATTATTTAATAGTGAGCGGTACAGTCCGTGCATTGAGCGACTTTCTTTCGATTCGTTTACTCTTCCAA
>JAAZCL010000244.1 GCA_012513315.1 Bacteroidales bacterium
TAAAACCCAAACCCATCAATCATAATTTCCTCAACCTCATCATGTTCAATTTCAATGATATTTTGCTTGGAAAGGCCTTCCACATATATTGCTTTATAAGGAATTGCGGGGCAAACATATTCACAACCACCACATCCAACGCAAATTGATGGATCTGTTTCGGGAATTGTTAGGTGATCTTTGTAAGGAACCATATGTACTGCCTGAGTTGGGCAGTGTTCTGAGCATGCACCACAGCTTGTTTCGTCATAATAAACGATGCAATTCTCAATAATGAAATGGACTTTCCCCATTTGAGTGTGATTTTTCTCTTCAACAGTAAGCGGTACAAGGGCACCCGTAGGACATACATCACCGCACACTGTACAGTCGTAGTTACAAAACCCTTTATCGAAATATAGTTTTGGTTGCATTACACCACCTAATCCATACTCCAGAAAAGCTGGTTTAATAACATGACTGGGGCATTTGCTCACACATAAGTGGCAAGAGATGCACTTTTCTTTTAGTTGATCAAAAGAAAGTGCTCCAGGAGGTGCAATTGGGGTTTGGCGTTTCAATTCGCGCTTAGGTAGAATTTCGTCAGGCAAACTATAAATGTTGTCAGAGAACTCTTGAGCGAACATCCTACCCGCAGCTAAGCCGGTAATAAGAGAGGCAGAGAGAAACCGTCGTTTAGATTCGTTAATTCTACTGTTTGCTACTAATTTATTTGCAGTTGAATTATTTGCAACTGTATCAACTTCCATTTCAGCTTCAATTACCTTTGATGTAACTATATCTCTTTTAGTATCAATGCCAAAAGTATACTTCATAGCACTTCTATTGCAAACCTCAATGCAGTTAAAACAAGTTACGCATCTGCTGTGATCAATCTTTTTGTTTTTTGAATCAATACACGAGGCCTTGCATTTCATAGAACATAGTCCGCACATATTGCACTTCTCGTCCACAAACTGAATTTTAAAAAGTGAGTATTTACTCATAAAACCGAGTGTGGTGCCAACCGGACAAACGGTGTTGCAGTAGGTCCTACCACCACGCCACGCCAAGTAACCAATAGCTAAAAGAGTGATAAGGGCAATTATTGTTGATGACACACTTAGCAGATAAATACCCACCTTATAGAATTTATAGTTATTGAATGAGGTGAAAATTGATGCAAGCAAATTGTTACCCTCAAGATATATTGGTCTGAACAGATGAGTTGTAATTCTACCGTATGAACCATAAGGATCGAGAAGTCCCACAAGGAAATTAAATCCAAAAATAAAAGCAACTATAGTAACCCCAAGAATACTCCATCGAAGTACATTTTTGGCCTTACCATATCTATATCTCTTTTTCTTATTCTGTTTTTTAGATAACCATGCTACTATATCCTGATATATGCCCATAGGGCAAATTGAAGAGCAGTAAACTCTGCCAAATATTATTGTGAGTAAAACCAGAGAAACAAGAATGATTATATTCAGCGATAATAGAGCAGGGATAAACTGAATTTTAGTAAAAATGCTCAAGCTCTCAGGAATGAATCCCCTGAAATCGAGAAAATAGAGCGTAATAATTGAAAATATCACTACAGAGAGTGTTACGCGGATTTTCTTTAACATGATGTTTTCATTTAGCTTGGTGTTAACCACGTATAGTAGCTAATCTACTATTAATAATTAATTACTTCAATTATTCTTAATGAGAAAATATCAAATTCTAACTCTCTTTATATTCAACTTCTCAAGGTTCATTGTTCCAACACCTAGCTCTTGACCTTTAGATATATGAGTCACATTTTCTAATGGCATATTTCTTGCTTGGTTAAAGAAATTAGCAGCAGCAGTATCAACAGCAACAATGTCAGGTGAAATAAACAGACCTTTCGAAAGTACAATATCAGATAAAGATCTACCTCTTGGACCACTTGTTTTCATGAGCCTGTAAGCATCAAAAATATTTAAAACTGGTTTCTTTTCGTAAGTACAAATATCTGCAATACATTGTTGTAGGGCGTTGGCATGAAAATAGCCTCTATCCCAAACAATTCCCATATAGTTTTTCATTGAAATAGTAAGTTGTGCACCCCCATGGTTTTTTAGTACGGGTACATTTATCCATTTATCGCTATCCAAAATGGCATTATGTATCTTGGCTGTGTTAAGGCTTCTTCCTTTGGGTATTGAAACCGACCTGTAGTATGTCTCCAGATTGGCCGGAACCCCTGTTGCACCTGCTTTTTTAGCAGCCTCTTCAATACCACTATTTGCGTAAGATTTTCGCCAGTCGTCGCATGGATGATCAAAAACTGTAA
>JAAZCL010000245.1 GCA_012513315.1 Bacteroidales bacterium
ACGTAACCCTGCATGTTGGAGCTGGCACTTTTAAACCGGTAAAATCTGAGCATATTGCAGATCATGAAATGCACAACGAGTTCTTTTCGGTATCCAAGGAAACACTAAAGATGCTGCTTAACCATAAAGGCAAAATAGTGGTTGTAGGAACCACCTCTATGCGTACCCTCGAAAGCCTATATTACATTGGTAAGAAGCTTATAGAAAATCCCAAAATTAGCGCCAGTGATTTGTCGGTCAACCAATGGGAGCCTTACGAAGAATCCTCTCTTAATCCATCGGCTTCTCTTAATCCCCATGATTCTCTCCAGGCTATAATAGATTATCTTGAAGATAGCGAACAAGACGCCCTGATATCATCAACCCGCTTAATGATAGCGCCCGGTTACACGTTTCATTACCCGGATGGATTAATAACTAATTTTCATCAACCACAAAGTACTCTACTTCTACTTGTTTCGGCATTTGCAGGCATAAAATGGAAGAGTATATATGAGTATGCTTTAAACAACAACTATAGGTTCTTGAGTTACGGCGATAGCTCAATCATATGGAAAAACACCAAATAATCATGTAATTTGGTTAAAATGAAATCCGACCCTCTTTAACTTACCTTTTTTTCGTATTATTGCATACTTAAATAATGCATTAAAAGTTAGGGCTCTAGTTAAGGTATAATTTAATTTATTCGATAAACAACAATTGGCTAAAAAAGTATTACGCATATTCGCAATTATTGTTATCAGTATTTTACTGCTTAATGTATTACTCTTTCTGACCTTTAGCATTCCTAAAGTGCAAACAAAGGCAGCAGAATTCGCATTAAATAAATTTGGAAATATAATAGGTGCTAAAACCGAACTTGAAGGTATTCGCATACGTATGCTCAACTCGGTAGAGCTTATTGGGCTTTACGTAGAAGACCAGCAGCAAGATACATTATTATATACCGAGAGCATCTCTGTAAGAATAAGAGCACTAGATCTTTTAAACAGTAAAATAACTGCTCATAAAGTAGTGTTAGAGGATTTTACAGCTAATATTCACCGCGAGACTCCAGAAGAACCTTTCAATTTTCAATTCATACTCGATTCTCTTGTAGTTGAAAAAGATACTATAGTAGTAGAAAAAAAAGCTTGGCGAATTAATGCCCAAGATGTTATACTTAAGAATGGAAATTTAAGCTATAATATTTTATCTGCACCATACACACCTGGTCAGTTCAACGTCAATCATATAGAGGTTGAGGATTTTAATTTCAGAGCATCAGCAGATTTTGTTTCTATAGTGGATATGAGTGCAAAGGTGAAGCTATTAAGTTTCAATGAAATAAATTCAGGCGTTTTACTCAATAAGCTAGAGGCTGAGATAGTGAGCAAAGACTCACTATTTAAGAGTAGAAGGTTGCAGCTAGAAATAAATCATACCGATTTGCAACTCCGAGATGCCAGTTACCATTTAGGAACTAAAGCATTCGCTTTAAAACTAACAAGCGACCAGATAGATCCAAAAGATGTTGGCATTTTCTATTCGCCACTCAATGGTTTAGATAAAATGATATCGTTAAATATTGAAGCAGATGGCACCTTGCCCGAAGCTAATCTTGCCAAATTTGAACTTGAGTATGGCGACGATACAAAATTAGATATCTCAGGAATGATATCGGACTACAGCAACTTTAATAATAGTAACTTTAGCGCTGATTTAAGAATGGTTCAAACCAATCAGACCGATTTAGAGGCGCTTATTAAAGTTTGGGCTCCCGATTATAGTTCTGTACATCAATTGGTTGCATTAGGTGATGTGGGTGTAAAACTTACTGCTTTTGGCAAGCTTAATCAATTTAGATATAAGGGCAATGTCAAAACCGAGCAGGGCAGTGTTGATCTCAATGGTTTAGGCAGAATTAGTACAGGTTTTAAAAACCTAAATTTCCAAGGGCCGGTTGCAGTCAACAATTTTCAGGTAGCAAATATAATTGGTGAAGGTGACGGTGTAGGAAATACCACCTTGCGCACAGATGTAAAAGTAGATATACCCCGCGGAGGTGTGATGACTA
>JAAZCL010000246.1 GCA_012513315.1 Bacteroidales bacterium
ACTTGACGTAGGACAGTCGATGGCAAGAAAGCATAATCTCTCTATCAATGGAGAGAATATCATTAATGTAAATAATATTTGGCTACCTCCCACTACATCTATAATAGTAGAATTAGAGAGCGGTAAACACGATATTCTTGTAGAAGGAGAACAGAATGATTCGCCCACTTTATACTGGAAAAAGGTAACTGATGAAACCGAATTCTATTCACCAGTAGCACAATCATTAGACTATACCGTATTTGCTGGTAATGCCGAAGAAATAATTGCCAGCTACCGAGAGTCGACAGGGCCAGCACCAATGATGCCTCTTTGGGCTTTAGGTTATATACATTGCCGTGAACGTTACAACACACAGGATGAGTTATTAGAAAACGCCCGTATGTTTAGAGAGAAGGAAATTCCCTTAGACATGATTGTTCAGGATTGGCAATATTGGGGTAAATATGGATGGAATGCCATGCGCTTTGATGAAGACAGGTATCCTGATCCTGATCAGATGGTATCCAAACTGCATCAGATGAATATAAAACTGATGATATCGGTTTGGTCAAAGATTGACAAGCAGTCTGATCTAGGTCAAGAAATGAATAATAAAGGTTATTATATTCCTGACACCGACTGGATCGATTTTTTCAATCCTGAAGCATCCAACTACTACTGGGAAAATTTCAAAGAAAAACTTCTTCCATACAAAATTGATGGTTGGTGGCTAGATGCAACAGAACCTGAAAATGATGATCTACAGAACAGACTCATAAACAATGGCACACTACCAGGTGAGCTTCTTAGGAATGTTTATCCACTTTACGTTAATAAAAGTGTATATAATGGCCTTAGAAACGATGATCCTTTAGAAAGGCGTGCATTTATACTCACAAGAAGTGCATTTTCTGGTATTCAGAGATATGGAACAGCAACTTGGTCAGGAGATGTGGGGAATGACTGGGAATCATTTCGTCGTCAAATTACAGGTGGACTTGGTCAAATGATCACAGGAATTCCTTGGTGGACATACGATGCAGGTGGTTTTTTTCGCCCTGGAGATCAATACAGTAATACTGATTATCACGAACTGTTTATACGCTGGTTTCAAACAGCTACATTTTTTCCAATTTTAAGAGTACATGGCTATATGAGTAATACAGAACCCTGGAGGTATGGTGATAAGGTAGAAGATATTGTCAGAAAATATCTAGATATAAGATACAGGATGTTGCCATATATTTATTCTGAATCTGCCCGGGTTAGCTTCAATGGTTCAACATTAATGCGACCATTGGTAATGGACTTCTCTGATGATAAAGATGCCCTGGAGCAGAAACATCAGTTTATGTTTGGACCTTCATTACTTATTGCTCCTGTAACTCAAAGTAACAAGAGCACCTGGTCGGTTTATCTTCCTAACAATAAAAATGGGTGGATAAACTTTTGGAATGGTAAAGTATATGAAGGAGGGCAATATATTGAAGAAGATATTGACATCTACAAAACACCTTTATTTGTAAAAAGAGGCTCTATTATTCCTTTAGGCCCATCCAAAGAATATACATCTGAAAATATTGACGCTCCTATCGAAATTAGAATTTATAGAGGTGCCGACGCTTTATTTTCTTTATATGAAGACGAAGGTGACAACTATAATTATGAGAAAGGAATGTTTAGCACCATAGATTTAAAATGGGAAGACAAATCCAACACTTTAACTATTGGAGATAGAAAAGGTGAATTTGAAGGAATGAAAAAGAATAGGGAGTTTTGTATAGTATTAACAGATCAAAATAATTCGTCAGATGCATCTATTTCAGAGAAATCTGAGTGTATAACCTATACAGGTGAGTTGGTTTCAGTTAAATTTTAATTAACAATTTCACAATTATGAAAAATATTCATACTGTGCTTTTATTGGTAATGTTACTTATAATAACTGGCTCATTAAAGTCTGAAGCTAAAAATCTTTCTTCTCCGAATGGAAAGATAGAGGTTTTAATAAATATAGATAGGCCAGATAATGACCTGTACGGCAGTGCTTCGATAACAGTAAAATATAAAGATAACTCTAAAAGTAAAACTGTTATTGACAAGTTGGCACTTGGTTTAAAAACAGATATACAGAACTTAGGTGATCGCCTAAACCTAATTTCGATGTCTGACAATAAAGAGATTATTGATGATTATATGATGATTACAGAGGCTAATATTACTTATGGACAAAGTGCATCGCGTATTATAAACAAAGAAGACAATAATAAATATCAAATTAAGATTGCTGATGCTAAGGTTCCAATTTCTGGAACGTGGGTATCGCCTTGGCGTCTATTAATAATTGGAAGTCTTGCAGACATTGTTGAATCTACATTAGTTACAGATGTGTCTGAACCATCTAAAGTTACTAATACCAGCTGGATAGTACCTGGGCCAGCATCATGGATTTATTGGGCCTACAATAATGGTTCTAATAACTTTCAACTGGTTAAAGAATATGTAGATCTTGCAGTTGAAATGAACTGGCCATATAATCTTATCGATTGGAAGTGGAATGAAATGGGTAATGGGGGTAATGTAGATGATGCATTAAAGTATGCAGATGAAAAAGGTGTAAAATCAATGCTTTGGTACAATTCATCCACCAATTGGAATGGTGAAGGTGCACCCGGACCATTGTATATTTTAAATGAAAAGGAAAGCAGAGTCAATGAATATAAAATGCTTCACGATAAAGGTGTTGCGGGAATCAAAGTTGACTTCTTCAATGGTGATGGTCATGAAGAGATGAACTACTATATAGATTTGTTGGAAGACGCTATTGACTATAAACTTATGCTGAATTTTCATGGTGCAACAATCCCGCGTGGCTGGCAAAGAACTTATCCTCATATGATGACAGTGGAAGCGGTTTACGGAGCGGAATGGTATAACAATTTACCATTACTGACAAATAGAGCTGCCAAGCATAATGCAACACTTCCTTTTACTAGAAACGTGATAGGCTCAATGGATTATACCCCTGGCACATTTACAGATTCTCAGCATCCACACATTACATCACACGGTCACGAATTGGCGCTAACTGTAGTTTTTGAATCGGCAATTCAACATATGCCCGACAGACCTGAATCATATTTAACACTCCCGAATCCTGTTAAAGAGTTTTTATCTAAACTGCCAACTGCATGGGATGAAACCAAACTTTTAGATGGATATCCGGGTGACTATGTAGTCCTTGCTCGTAGAAAAGGGACAACTTGGTATATTGGTGGATTAAACGGTGAAGAGTCTCCTCAAACGCTCTCATTTGATGTAAATGAACTGGTTAGCACATTTAACAACATATCTATAATTAAAGATGGAGCTGAAGAGCGGAGTTTTGATTTTGAAAACATTACAGATATATCTGGTATTGACCAACCTCTAGAAGTTAACTGTTTGTCCCGAGGTGGTTTTGTTTCTATAATTGAATAAAATAATTATATTATGAAAAGAATTACATTGTTTTTAATTATATTCATTGGAATATCGAATCTTGAAATCATCTCTCAAGATCTGAAACTTTGGTATAATACCCCTGCAACTGTTTGGGAAGAAGCACTTCCGATGGGTAACTCACGACTGGGAGCAATGGTACATGGAATACCTGAACGTGAAGAAATTCAACTGAACGAAGAAACACTTTGGGCTGGTTCTCCTCACAGAAATGATAATCCTAAAGCATTAGGTGCATTACCCGAAGTTCAAAAACTAATTTTTGAAGAAAAATATGACGAGGCTGACAAATTAATAAATGAAACATTTTTTGGAGGTCCTCATGGAATGCCTTATCAAACAGCAGGAAGTCTTATTCTTAACTTTGATAACCATCAGAATTACCAGAATTATTACAGAGAACTCGATTTAAATAAAGCGGTAACTCTTACACGATACATGGTGGATGGTGTAACTTACACGCGAGAATTGTTTTCATCTTTTGCAGATGATGTTATTATAATGCGTATTTCTGCTGATAAAAAAAACAGTCTTGATTTTTCTGTTTCATATCAAAATCCGTTAGAGCATAATGTTTCAACTAATGGAAAGCGTTTAATATTAAACGGAAAAGGTGGTGATCACGAAGGTATACCTGGTAAGGTAGTTTTTGAGATTCAAACAGAAATTAAGAACAAAGATGGCAAGGTAGAGGCAAATGAAAACCGCATTCATGTCTCAAATGCTTCTGAGGCTATTATATATATATCTATTGCAACAAATTTTAATGATTGGAATACACTAAACAATGATCCTAAAAAACTAGCAACCGAAAAGCTTAATGCTGCATATAAAAAGAA
The DNA here is from genome assembly GCA_012513315.1 of Bacteroidales bacterium. Classification (GTDB taxonomy): domain Bacteria; phylum Bacteroidota; class Bacteroidia; order Bacteroidales; family Dysgonomonadaceae; genus Proteiniphilum. The sequence continues at coordinate 4,323 of JAAZCL010000246.1, forward strand.
ATATAAAACTGCTATTAATAAACACATTGCCGCTTATGCACCTCAATTCAATAAGTTTAAACTCAATTTAGGCGGAAGTAGCACTAATAAAAATGTGACTACAACAGATAGAATTAAAGAATTTAAAAATACGCAAGATCCATCACTTGTTGCTCTATTAGCACAGTTTGGACGATATCTACTTATATCTTCATCACAACCGGGTGGACAACCCGCTAATCTTCAGGGAATATGGAATAACAGTACACATCCAGCATGGGATAGCAAATACACTATCAATATTAATGCTGAGATGAACTACTGGCCAGCAGAAATTACTAATCTCTCTAACAATCATCAACCTTTGTTTCAGATGATTGAAGACCTTAGTATAAGCGGTCGTGAGACAGCACGCACAATGTATGGTGCCGAAGGATGGGTGGCTCATCATAATACAGATATATGGAGAATAACAGGACCAGTAGATTTTGCTGCTGCAGGCATGTGGCCCACCGGAGGAGCATGGCTTTGTCAACATATTTGGGAGCATTGGTTATATACTGGAGATAAAGAATTCTTATCAAAATATTTTCCTGCTTTGAAAGGAGCCTCTGACTTTTTCCTTTCAACATTAGTAGAGCATCCCGATAACGGATGGATGGTTGTTAGTCCTTCTGTTTCACCAGAACATGGCCCCATAACAGCCGGTACAACCATGGACAATCAGATTGTATTCGAACTATTAATGAATACAGCTATGGCAAATGATATACTCGGTAACAACCCAAACTACAGTAATGAGTTACGAGAAATGGCTGATCGTCTTCCCCCTATGCAAATTGGTAAACACTCTCAATTACAAGAATGGCTAGAAGATATTGACGATCCTAATAGTGAGCATCGTCACGTATCTCACGTATATGGCCTGTATCCAGGTAATCAGATTTCCCCATACAGTACTCCTGAGTTATTTGAAGCGGCAAAGAGATCTCTAATTTATCGTGGAGATCAGGCTACAGGCTGGTCAATTGGATGGAAAGTGAATTTATGGGCACGTCTTTTAGATGGACAACATGCATATAAAATTATTCAAAATATGCTTACGTTAGCTGGACCAGGAAATCAGAGGGATGGTAGGACTTATCCTAATTTATTTACAGCCCACCCACCCTTTCAAATTGATGGCAATTTTGGATTGACTGCTGGTGTAGCAGAGATGCTTGTTCAGAGTCACGACCACGCAGTGCATCTACTTCCAGCAATTCCGAAAGAATGGTCAAAAGGCTTTGTTTCGGGAATTGTGGCACGTGGAGGATTCAATATTGATATGAATTGGAATGATGAGATTCTTGAAAAAGCATAAATTACATCCAAATTAGGTGGAAACCTAAGAATCCGTTCATATGTGCCTCTAAAAGGCAAAGGTTTGGTTGAAGCTAAGGGAGATAATCCTAATCATTTATTTAATAAGCCTCAAGCTAAAGATCCAATTATTAATGAAGGTGCCGACGTAGAGAATAGCTCAACCAGAAAAGTGTATGAATATGACTTGCTAACTAAGCGTGGAAAAAAATATTTAATTACTCGAATGTAGTATAATTATAAATTCAACAAAAATGAATAATAATTTCATAACAGTTATTTTAACCGTTTTATTTTTATTGGTAACATTACAACCAGTAAAATCCAAGGAACCAATCTATTTGAATACTTCATATTCATTTGAAGAAAGGTCGGCTGACCTGGTCTCTAGGTTAACTCTGGAGGAAAAACAAACTCTTCTAGGAAATACAATGTCGCCAATACCACGACTGGGCATCAACAAGTATGATGTTTGGGGTGAAGCACTTCATGGAGTAGTTGGTCGCAATAACAATAGCGGTGCAACTGCAACATCTTTTCCCAATTCAATAGCTGTTGGGTCAACATGGGATCCTGAACTTATTAAAAAGGAAGCTATAGTAATTGCAGATGAAGCAAGAGGCTTTAACTATGATTTAATTTTCACTCTTACATACTGGTCGCCAGTTATAGAACCAACAAGAGACCCACGCTGGGGCAGAACTGCCGAAAGTTACTCAGAAGATCCTTTTCTTGTTTCTAAACTTTCAAGTGGTTTTATAAAAGGGATGATGGGAGATGATCAGAAGTATTTGAAAACTGTACCCACGGGCAAACATTATATTGCCAATAACACAGAATACAATCGTCATACCGGTAATTCACAACTTGATACCCGTGATATGAGAGAGTATTATCTTACCCCCTATAAATATTTAATAGAAAACGACGATATGCCTTCAATAATGACAGCATATAATGCTGTTAACGGTGTTCCTGTATCGGCGAGTATATTTTTAGTAGACTCAATTGCTAGAAAAACTTATGGGATGAAAGGTTATGTAACAGGAGACTGCGGAGCAATAACAGATATATATCAGGGACATAATTATTTGAAAGATGGTGTTGAATCTACCGCTGCAGGGCTTATTGCAGGAGTAGATACCGACTGTGGAGGCGAGTATCAAAGTAACGCCATCGAAGCGCTTGAGCGGGGTTTAATTAAGGAGTCTGATATCGACAGAGCTTTAATTAATATGCTAACTATACGTATGAGATTAGGTGAGTTTGACCCTCCTAGTATAGTACCATACTCCCGAATAAAACCTGATATCATTAATGATCGTGCACACGATGCATTGGCATTGGAAGTTGCAATAAAAAGTCCAGTGTTATTAAAAAACAACACCTTAAATAACTCTAATAAAAAAGCACTTCCATTAGACCCTAAAGGAATTAAAACCATTGCAGTTCTTGGTCCACAGGCAAATAGAGTTGAGTTAGGTGATTATTCAGGACCAATTGAAGATCACTACAGCATTTCTCATCTAGAGGGATTGCGCAATTATATTGATAACAACAATCTTCCAATAGACATTATCTTCAATGAAGGTGGTAATACTAGTCGTAGGACAGACTTCTTCACGGTAAGAGAGTTTACTACGTTAAGTATAAATGGAGAAAGAACAAAACATAATGCAACAGATTTTGATGCAGCTTCTCCAGGCATTATTTCAACACAAAGATTTGGGAGCCAGACGCTTCAAGGCATTAAGGATGGTGATTGGATTTTGTACAATGATATTGATATTACAAATATCGACTCAATTCTATTGAATGTAAGCGTCACACAAAGTGGTGGTACACTAGAGATAAGAGCTGGTGCATCAACTGGGAATATTGTTGCATCACAAATAATAAATACAACCGGAACCGAGCGCTTTGGAAGAGGAGCAACCATATCAACTAAAGTTAATACACTCGGTTTCACTGGTCCACAAAATTTATATTTTGTTTATAGAGAACCTCAGACAGAATCTGTAGACAAAGAAACACTAAACAGTGTTGCTTCTGCAGATGCAGCAATTGTATTCGTGGGAACTGATCAAAACACAGGTAGAGAAGAGTCGGATCGTTTTTCACTTTCACTACCCGGAAATCAGCTTGAAATAATTAAATCTGTTGCAGAAGTAAATAAAAACACTATTGTAGTTATGCAAACAATGGGTATGGTTGAGGTTGAAGAATTAAAACATCACCCCAATATTTCTGCAATAATTTACACAGGTTATAATGGTCAGGCACAGGGAACAGCAATGGCTCAGATACTTTTCGGCGATGTAAATCCCGGTGGTAAGAGCAGTGTTACATGGTATAAATCTGTTAACGACTTGCCAGAATTTGGCGATTACTCTCTACGTGGCGATGCAGAAAAAAATGGAAGAACGTATTGGTATTTCAATAAGGATGTTTCTTATGAGTTTGGATATGGATTGTCATATACCTCATTCGATTATAGCAACTTCACCATTAGCAAAAATAAAATCACACCATATGATAAAATAGTTATCACAACGGATGTAACAAACAGTGGTAAAATGGATGGAGATGAGATTGTTCAAGTTTATATGAAAACCAACAATGAGAATAATGAACGTCCTATAAAACAGCTAAAAGGATTTAAACGAGTTACTATTCCTGTAGGGCAGACAAAAACTGTTTCTATAGAGATAGACTGTTCAGATCTTTGGTTTTGGGATGATGTAGAAGAAAAAATTATATTTGATCAAGGTGTATATACTTTTGAAATTGGTGCATCATCAAAAGATATAAAGGGCTTTGTTGAAGCTGAAATGAATGGTCAGTTTAAAGATGAAATAAAAACTGTAGTTGCAGCATCCGAAAACATTATTCTTGTTCCGGGCGAGACCACAACCACAAACCTTTCGGTAAGTCTATTAGATGATAGTTTTATCGACACAAAACTTACGGAAACAGTTTATAAAAGTAATAACCCCTCGGTAGTAACTGTAGACGCAAACGGTAAAATTACTGCACACAACTCAGGCGTAGCAACAATTTTTGTATATGTAAACTATAATGAAACCTCAGGATCAGATAGTTTCCCTATAAAAGTAATGCCAGACCTTACACCTGCTTCAGTAAGCATTAATGGAAAAAAACTAGAAACCTTCACACCTGACAAGAAGGCATACAGTTTCTTAATAACTGATAAGTCGGAAATACCTACTGTGGAAGCAGAAGCGGTAAGCAACAACATAGGTGTGGAAATTGAACAAGCAGGTTCCAATAACGGTACAGCTATTATTAGATTTATTGATTACAATACTATGGAGTCAAATAATTATTATCTGAACTTTGGAGCAGCTTCATTTAGTGACGAATTTGATGATGGTGCACTTAACCAAGGATGGAGCTGGGTTAGAGAAAACAGCTCGAACCATTCACTTACAAGTAATTCAAATGCATTAACTATAACCACTGAAGCAGGAGATATCTCAGAAGGCAGCAATAATGCTAAAAACATATTATTGCAAGATGCAAATAACGATTGGATAATTGAAACAAAATTAGTTGGTTCACGAGTTCCTTCACAGCCCGAAAATGCTGCTCTTATTGCATATGAAGACGATAGCAATTTTGTAAAATTAATGTTCAGAGCGGTTACAAAAACAAGTAGGCAAACTGGAGTACAACCTGGCACCATCGATTTGCTTGTTGAGGAAAATGATATTGCCAGATCAATAGCAACCATAGATCTTAAAGAGGTGATAACAGACAATAACCATCTCTACTTAAGGTTAGTTAAAGAAGGACCAATTTACACCGGATATTACTCAATTGATGGCGAGAATTACTCCATGATTGGCAGAACAGATGCACTTTTAAGTAATATCAAAACAGGCATTATGGCTAGCGATGGTATTATAACTCAAAGCATGACAAGCACCTTTTGGTTCGATTCGGATACAACCAAACCAGATACGCCATTTGATGTGTCATTCGACTATTTCAAGATAGAAAACTTTGGAGAAAAATTCTAATTTCAACAATATGAAAAATTTAATTTTTAAAATCATTATAACAGTCAACATTTTACTGTTATTAAGTATATCTTATGATGCATATGCACAAAAAAGTGTGATCAATAATCATCCTCTTTTTAAAGAATTTAAATATCAAGGGGATGATCAAGTTTATAAAAACTACCCGCTAAACAGTGATGAGTTCTATAATCCAATTCTACAGGGATGCTACCCCGACCCATCAATAACTCGTAAGGGAGATGATTACTTTATGGTTACCTCCTCTTTTTCTATGTTTCCGGGAGTGCCTATTTTTCATTCAACAGATTTGGTAAACTGGAAACAGATTGGCCATGTACTTGATAGAAAATCGCAATTGAAAGTAACAAGAAGTGGCGTTAGCGAAGGTATTTATGCTCCTGCAATACAGTATAATCCTTACAACGATACTTTTTATATGATTACCACACAATTTGCCGAGGATATCAACAATATGGTGGTAAAAACCAAAGACCCGTTTAAGGGATGGAGTGAAATAAACAAGTTGAATTTTGGAGGTATAGACCCTTCTCTCTTTTTTGATGAAGATGGCAAAGCTTATGTAATCCATAATGATGCCCCCGACAGAGGTAAAGAGCTGTATGAAGGGCATAGGGTGATAAAAATATGGGATTATGATTTAGAAAACGATCAGGTAATTGCGGGCACAGATAAAATAATTGTAGATGGTGGTGTAGACATCACTAAAGAACCTATATGGATTGAAGCTCCACATATCTATAAGAAATATAATCGTTATTATTTAATGTGTGCCGAAGGTGGTACAGGCGATGATCATAGCGAGGTTATTTTCACAAGTGATAATCCGAGAGGTCCTTATGTTCCGGCAGAAAACAATCCAATTCTTTCACAGCGTCATCTTAATAAGGACAGAGAGAATAAAGTAGAATGGGCAGGGCATGCTGATTTGGTAGAAGGACCAAATGGTAAATACTATGGCGTATTTTTGGCTATTCGTCCAAATGAACAAAATAGAGTTAACACCGGACGGGAAACATTTATTTTACCTGTAGACTGGAGCGGAGAGTTTCCTATATTCGAAAATGGTTTAATCCCTTTTGAACCTAAGCAAAAAATGCCTGAGGGTGTTAAGAACAAAACTGGTCAGCAAGGATTTCTTCCAAATGGAAATTTTACATTTCATGATGATTTTCAATCCAACCTCTTAGACTATCGTTGGATTGGAATGAGAGGACCAAGAGAGGATTTTATTAAAGCTAACAAAAACGGAATTACAATTACTCCGTTTAATGTTAGTATCAACGAAAAGGCTCCCACCTCTACCCTCTACTATCGTCAGCAGCATAAAAACTTTACTGCAACTACTTCATTAGAATATAAACCACACTCCGAAAATGATTTGGCAGGTGTTGTATGCTACCAAAGTGAACGCTATTATTATTTATTTGGCATTACTAAAATAGACAATCAAGATCAGCTGGTATTAAAACGAACAGAAAATGGAATATCAAGAATCATAGCAAATAGCCCTATTGATACCAAAAACCCTATTTACCTGCAGGTTTCGGCAAAGGGTGACAACTATAGATTCAATTTTTCTTCTGATGGAAATAATTTTAATAATCTTGGTGGTACAGTTTCAGGTGACATTCTTTCAACTAATGTAGCTGGAGGATTTACCGGAACTTTAATAGGATTGCATGCAACAACCAAACATCACTCTCATGTAGAAAACGCTAACTCAGATCTAACAAGTGATAGTCAGTTCAGACCATCAACAGTTAACCAATCAGGAAAACTATTTCCGCAAGTTAACAATGAAGGTAAGGTGAGGGTGCAAATATCAGCTCCTGATGCTAATTATGTGCAACTTGACATTGGTGGAATAAAATATGATCTTACAAAAGATAATAATGGCTTATGGACTGGTGAATCTGCTCCTCAAGATGAAGGCTTCCATTACTATCAACTTAATATAGATGGAGCATCGGTACCTGATCCGGGGTCAAAATATTTTTACGGTGCAGGCAGATGGGGAAGTGGAATAGAAATTCCTGCAAGTGACGAAGAGTTTTATGAATTGAAAAATGTTCCTCATGGCATGGTAAGTGAAGTTCCCTACTACTCTGATATTACTAAGTCTCATAGACGTTGTTTTGTATATACACCACCTTGTTATGAAGAAAATAAAAACAAACAATATCCTGTATTATACCTTCAGCATGGAAGTTTTGAAGACGAAACAGGATGGTCTCAGCAAGGAAGAGCTAATTTAATTTTAGACAATCTTATAGCAGAGAATAAAGCTATGCCCATGATTATTGTTATGGATAATGGTTATGCTTTTAGACCACAGGAAGAGAACAGTGTGCAAAACTCTACCCGTCCGGCAATGGTCTTCGAAGAAGTTATCATTAAAGAAGTTGTGCCAATGATTGATAAACGTTTTCGAACAATTGATGATCGCGAAAGTAGAGCTATAGCGGGGCTGTCGATGGGTGCAAATCAAACTATGCGCATTATTATGGGTAATCTTGATAAGTTTGCTTTTTACGGCGGATTTAGTGGAACAGCAAACTACCCATCATCAGATGTAATTGATGTAGACAATTTCCTAGATGGTGCTTTTAAAAATGGAGCAAAGGTTAACGAACAAATTAAGGTGCTTTGGTTAGGTGTAGGTACTAAAGAAGCGGAGGTATTCCCGAAGTCTATTGAGGCTTTCAGGAATATGCTTAACAAACAAGGCATTAATCATATATTTTATGAGTCTACCGATACCGCTCACGAATGGCATACATGGCGTAGGTCTTTATATCAGTATGCACAGCTTCTATTTAAATAGCATTGTAAAAATATAAATAAAATAAAATGAGAAATAAATTTATCGCATTTGTAGTTGTACTAAAACTATTGTCATTATTATCAATTTCTGCACAGAATCCAATTGTGCAGACTAAATACACTGCCGATCCGGCACCTATGGTCTGGAACGACCGTCTTTATCTTTATACAACTCACGATGAAGATGGGTCTTCGTGGTTTACTATGGATAACTGGAACTTGTATTCAACAAATGATATGGTAAACTGGACCGATCATGGGGTTATACTTAAGTATTCTGATTTTGAGTGGGCAAAAGGTGATGCATGGGCTCCTCAATGTATTGAAAGGGATGGAAAGTTTTATATGTATGTTCCAATGATCTCTCGTATTAATAATCGTGGTGCAATTGGGGTTGCTGTTGCAGATACACCAATGGGACCATTTTATGATCCAATTGGAGGACCATTAGTTCAAACCGATTGGGGCGATATTGATCCTACTGTTTTTATTGATGATGATGGGCAGGCATATATGTACTGGGGAAACCCTAACCTCTATTATGTGAAGCTAAATGAAGATATGATTTCATATGATGGTGAGATAGTTAGAGTGCCACTTACAGAAGAGTCGTTTGGAAAAAGAGATGACGACTCTGAAAGAAATACTTTGTATGAAGAAGGACCTTGGCTATATAAAAGAAATAAACTCTATTATTTATTCTGGCCTGGTGGTCCCCTCCCAGAACATATTGGATACTCAACCAGCGATAGCCCTATTGGTCCGTGGAAATATGGTGGTGTAGTTATGCCTACTCAGGGCAGAGCTTTTACAAACCATCCTGGAATTATTGATTTCAGAGGAAAAACATATTTTTTCTATCATAATGGTGCTCTTCCTGGAGGTGGTGGTTTTAACCGCTCGGTATGTGTTGAAGAGATGTCTTTCAATGAAGATGGCAGCATACCTCAGCTTAACATGACAGAAGGAATTAAGCAGGGATTGGCCACTTTAAACCCCTATGTATTAAATCAAGCCGAAACAATTGCATTTTCTGAAGGTTTTAAAGCTTCTCAAAATAAAGAAGTGGGAGTTTTTGTAACAGCTAATGAAAATGATAGTTACATAAGAGTAAGAGATGTGGACTTCAGAAATAAAGGTGCGAATAAATTCAGCTGCCGTGTTGGTACCACTCATAACGACCCAATAACTATGGAAGTGCGACTAGGAGCTACTGACGGAGAAAAGGTTGCTGAAGTGAAGATTCCACGTACTGGTGGAAGTGATCGTTGGGAGATTGTAACGGCTGAAGTTCCTAGCATTACTGGTGTACACGACCTCTATTTTGTGGTCAAGGGCAATCCTAGGAGTCATTTGATGTACTTCGACTATTGGATGTTTTCGGAATAACTAATTAATTAATTTATAGTAAAAAAACTAACAATGAAAAAAGGCATTTTATCTATTCTTTTACTTTTTATAACTAATATAATATTCGCTCAAGTAGCCACGGTTTCAAGTCCCGACGGTAAACTTAAACTTGATATATTTTTAGAAGAGGGGCAACCTAAATATTCTGTTGAATATGACGGTAAAACTGCTCTGGAAAAGTCACCTCTTGGACTACTAACAAATGAAGGAGACTTTAGCAAAAACCTAACATTTAAGGAACAAACAGTTGAACAAGTTGAGAAAAAGTACACACAAGATAAGATTAAGAAATCGGATATTCACTATGTTGCAAATAAATTAACATCCTCGTTTGAAGATGAAAAGCAAAGAGGTTTAAGCATTGTATTTCAGGTTAGTAATAATGACATTGCTTTCAGATATGAACTCCCTGCTTGGGGTGAAAGAAGAGCAGTTGTAATTGAGGAAGAAGCAACAGGTTTTAAATTTCCCGAATATACTACCACGTTTCTTTCAAATATGATGGGTGCAATGGGTGCATTTGCCCGAACCTCACCCAGCTACGAAAGCGGATATACCAATGATGAGCCTGTAGGCAAAGGAACATATGGCAATTTGGGTTATGTTTTTCCAGGACTATTTAGATTAGGTAACGATAACTGGGTACTACTTTCTGAAACAGGAGTAAGCAGTCAGTATAACGCATCTCATCTTAGCGATGGAACTAAAGATGGACTCTACCATATTCAGTATCCTCATCTTAACCAAAACAACGGATTTGGCAGTAGGGGTGCACAAATACCTCTTCCTGGTGTTACACCATGGCGCACAATTACAGTGGGTAATACTTTAAAACCTATTGTTGAAACAACCATTGCATTTGATGTTGTTGAACCGCTGTATCAACCATCGCAAGAATATAAATTCGGCCGCGGTACATGGAGCTGGATTGTATGGCAGGATCAAAGTATGAACTGGGATGATCAGGTAAAATATATCGACTTCGCAGCAGACATGGGATACGAATACATACTTATTGACGCTTTATGGGATGCCAATATTGGATACGAGAAGATGGAAGAATTGATTGATTATGCTCACTCAAAAAATGTAGATGTTTTCCTTTGGTATAATTCAAATGGTGCTTTTAATGATGCTCCACAAGGACCACGCAATAGAATGAGCACATCCATTGCAAGAAAAGAAGAAATGAAGTGGCTGCAAAAAATTGGTGTAAAAGGTTTAAAGGTTGATTTCTTTGGTGGTGATAAACAAGAGACCATGCGTTTTTATGAAGATATCCTTTCTGATGCTAACGATTATGGTTTAATGATTATTTTTCACGGATGCACCCTACCCCGCGGCTGGGAACGCATGTATCCTAACTTTGTTGGTAGTGAAGCGGTTCTCGCTTCAGAGATGTTAATATTCTCACAGGATGTACGCGAAAAAGAAGCATTTTACGCTACCCTACACCCTTTTATACGTAACACAGTGGGTACCATGGAGTTTGGTGGAGTATTCATGAATAAATTTCTTAATAGGGGCAACACTAGAGGGCAAGAACGACTTACAACTGATGTTTTTCAAATAGCAACAGGAATTTTATTTCAGAGTCCGGTACAAATGTTTGCTCTAACTCCTAACAACCTAACTGATGCTGAAGGTTTCCTTATGGACTTCATGAAGGATATTCCTACAACATGGAATGAGACATTATATATAGATGGGTATCCTGGAAAATATACAGTAATTGCTCGTCGTAATGGCGATAATTGGTATATAGCAGGTGTTAATGCAATGGAAGAGGCGATTGAACTTCAGCTTGACCTTCCTATGCTAAAAGGAGAAAAGGTTAATATCTATAACGATAATAATAAAAAAGAACCTACTTTAATAAACCACACTATCAAAAAAGATGGAAGCTACAAAGTAACTATTCAGCCAAATGGTGGGTTTGTGATTAAACAATAACAAGACGAGACTTAGTATATACTTTAGCTGTACCAAGTCCCAATCCACATCAAAATTTTCGAGGAGGATCAGGACTTGGTACGGCTTATCTACTAAGTTGGATCGGCCAATTACATTTTTTGTTCTCCTAAAACAGAAATACATAAATCAGAAATACAATTAAATATAAGTATGATGAAGAAATTATTTTTTACAATTCTATCCGTATTATTATGTTTCACTTCTCTTATAGCAAAGGATCACAGTGGAATAACTTTCTATGAATTATCGCCAGATAGATTTTCATTAATCGAAAATAATTTACCTGCAACTATATTAATTGATATTGATGAAGATGCAGGAGTAAGTATTGCTGCTGAAAATCTTAGTGAAGATTTTAAACAAGTATCGGGCAACATAGCCCAGATAACTTATACTCCCAATAAAGACAAATTGATTATTGTGGGAACTAAAGATAGTAGGTTTATTAAAACACTATCTAAAGAAAACAAATTAGACACACAACAACTTGAGGGTAAGTATGAAAAATATATTATCACTGTTGTATCCAAACCTTTTGATGGAGTTGATGAAGCTTTGGTAATTGCGGGAAGTGATAAGAGAGGTGCAATTTATGGTATATACGAATTATCGGAACAAATAGGAGTATCGCCATGGTATGATTGGGCCGATGTTCCGGTTATACCTCAAGAAAATATATCAATAGCAAAAGGAGTTTATACAGCTGGAGAACCTGCGGTGAAATACAGAGGTATATTTTTAAATGATGAGGCTCCTGCTCTTACAACCTGGGTTTATAATACTTATGGAACCAAAATAGGCGATCATCGTTTTTATTCACGTGTATTTGAACTAATTTTAAGGCTTCGTGGCAACTTCTTATGGCCAGCCATGTGGGATTGGGCTTTTTATGCAGATGACCACTTAAATAGCAAGACTGCCAACACGATGGGAGTAGTAATTGGAACTACACATCATGAGCCAATGGCTCGCAATCATCAGGAGTGGGCAAGAAATAGGAATAAATACGGTGAATGGAATTACAATACTAACCAAGAAGTTATTGATGAGTTCTTTAGAGAAGGAATAGAGAGGGTCGTTGGAACTAATGATTTGGTTACCATTGGTATGAGAGGGGAGGGAGACACTCCTATGGGTGGAAAAGAAGGTGAAGATCATCTTTATG
>JAAZCL010000247.1 GCA_012513315.1 Bacteroidales bacterium
TCATCATAAATAAAATCTGTTATTTCTTTTACGTAAAATTCATACAAAGGTACACAAAGTTTTGGTTTATTGAGATATCGTGTTTATTAAATTACGCTCTTATCGGTTTAAATTGAATTTACCGCATACAAAGGAATACTTGTTAACCACGCCTCCTCTTTGTAGTCAGCTAAAGAAGTCCGAATTGCTTTTTTTGGATTGTTCTTTTGGCAAAAAAGTCTAAAACTATTTGATTTTAAGCACTCGCCAGCTTTAACTTCAATCGGTATAACTTCATCATCTTCATTCTGGATAAGAAAATCAAGCTCATATTTACTATTCCCGAATGTGTGATAGTAAATCGATAAGTCCTCGTTTTGCAGTAATTGCTGAAAAACATATTGCTCAGCAAGAGCCCCTTTAAACTCAGTAAATATTGCATTACCCTCAGCTATTGTTTTTGCATTTAATTTTGTCATTGCTCCTAACAACCCTACATCATTGTGATATAGTTTAAATGCAGACAGTTCTTGATATGCAACTAAAGGTAAAGATGCTTTAGATGTATTATACACCTTGTGTAACAAGCCTGCATCAGTTAACCATTGAATGGCCATTTCAAAATCTTTAGCCCTTGCCCCTTCTCTAATAACTCCATAAATAAATTTCTTATTTTCTTTAGAGAGTTGAGCCGGAATACTCTCCCAAACCATATTTATGCGAGGAAGAATTTCACTAGGTGCATGTTTTGAAAAGTCATTTCGATAAGAAGTTATAATTTGATTTTGAATTTTGCGTACATTTTGCCAATCCCTGTTCAAAACAAAATCCTGAACAACTTCAGGCATTCCACCTGTATATAAATAGTATCTTAAATAATTGATTAATTTTTCGTTGAAAAAAGCAAGGTTTTTCAAATCTCTTTTCTCTAAGAGTTCAGCAATACCTGTCTCTTCCATTGCAAGTATGAATTCATAAAAAGACATAGGGTATAATTTCATGAAATCTACTTTTCCTACCGGGAATGATTCTCCCGGGTGAATACCCACGCCCAAGAGAGATCCTGCAGCTATAATATGATATTGTGGAGCATCTTCATAAAGGTACTTCAATGATGTAATACCCTTTGGTGCAGCTTGAATCTCGTCAAATATTATAAGTGTGTTTTCAGCTTCAATTTTAATATTACTGTAAGCATTTAAAACCGTGAATATTCTGTCTGCATCAAAATCAACTTCAAAAAGATTTTTCGGTGCACCAGGTCGTTCAAAATTGACATAAGTCACCTGCTTATATTCTTTATTACCAAATTCTTTCAGAAGATAAGTTTTACCTACTTGTCTAGCCCCTAAAAACACCAAAGGCTTTCTTGACTTGGATAATTTCCACTTATTTAGCTCATTAATTTTAGACCTATACATTTATTTCCGATTTTATAAGTTTAATAACACATTTATTTCTCATAAAATAAATACAAATATACATTTATTTCCCGAAACCATACCACTATAACTACACTTTTCTCTCATATATAAATATTCCCCAACAATTTGGGTGTCGAATATAATATAAAAAAACAGGAATGTCATATTATAACATTCCTGCAAATTAGAGAAGGACTTTAAATTTACGATTTAATCATATAAATAACTAAAGTTGTTACTGTAATATATTTAATACCATTCCCAATTTTCAATCAACTACTTCGAAACCTCTACACGACGAGCTTCAATGGTAAGCGATTCGCTACCAGATGTTTTAGGATCTTTACCCTTACCCGATGTAGTCATTCTAGAAGCATTAATACCCTGTTCAACCAGATACTTTTTAACAGCCTCAGCTCTGCGAAGAGAGAGTCCGTCGTTATAATTATCAGGACCATGATGGTCTGTATAACCTGTAATGACCACATCCTCGTTAGAGAACTCTTTCAATACAGTAACAATATTGCTCAGCTCCTCAGAATATTTCTGAGTATCTACAACATCGCTATCAAAATTAAAGTGTATAGCCGGCATCTCAGGAAGTTCTTTCACAACAGGTGCAGGCGCCGGTTTAGGTGCTGGCGCAGGAGCTGGCGTAGGAGCTGGAGCTGGTGCTGGCGCTGGAAGGTCATAATAAACAGGCTCAGTACGAGTATAAGTTTTACCCAAGTTAATCTTAAAACCTGCAAGAGCATTAAACTGCCAGTCTGGATGATCAGCCTTTTTAGAGTTAAAATGATCGGTTAGGATTGTAGTGTTACCTTCAATCATAAATGACACAACTTTACTCAATTTGAAATCTAAGCCAAGACCAACTCTTCCACCAGGGAATCCTTTGTTGTCCTGCCA
>JAAZCL010000248.1 GCA_012513315.1 Bacteroidales bacterium
ACTCTGTCCAATCATAGCGCAACCACCCATGCCCGATAAAAATCCAGAAGCGATATTTGCTGTTCCTTGTGCAATACACTCTCTGTTACCGTTACCACGCGACTCAGTAATTTCATCTATAAGGTTTAGAGTTAAAAGACTCTCAATAAGTCCCACACCCGCCACAATTGCCGCGAACGGAAAAATAAGTGATAATGTCTGCCAGTTTAAATCAATAATCGGAATTGTCAAAGGAGGAAAAGTCCCTTTAATAGTTTCTCCTGGAGCCAAAGTGTCTGAAACAGCAGTAGTTGGTATTCCAAAAAGCACAACAACACCCGAAATAATAATAATCGCAACTAATGATGATGGTACTGCTTTAGTTATCTTAGGAAAAAGCCATATGGTTAGCATTGTTGCAACAACAAGACCAACCATTATAGCCAATTCCACAAAACCGCTTTTTAGCATTACACTATCAGAAATACCCGATCCAGAAAAAAACTCTGTCAATGAAGGGTTGGCTTCAATTATTGATGTGAAATTTGGAAACTGAGCCATAAATATAATAATAGCTAGTCCGTTTACAAAACCATACATAACCGGGTGAGGAACCAATCGAATAAATTTTCCCAACTTAAGCACTCCAGCTAAAATCTGTAACACTCCAGCTAAAATAACTGTTGCAAATACAAATTGCATAATTTGATCATTAACTATACCTGGAATTTCGCTCCGCAACTGATTAATGAGACCAACAAAAATAACAGCAATTGCACCTGTAGCGCCAGAAATCATAGCAGGTCGACCTCCAAGAATTGAAGTAACAAACCCCATAACAAACGCAGCGTATAATCCTGTAAGTGGAGAGAAACCAGCAATCATTGCAAAAGCTATTGCTTCAGGTACTAAAGCTAAAGCAACGGTTAGTCCTGATAAAATTTCAGTCTTGTAATTCACAGGTTTTGACGATCCCAATAACTTGGGAATAGAATATTCCATAAGAAGACACCTAAAAAAGTTTAACCTAAAACAAGAATTTTGCGCAAAGATAGTTATTCTGTCCCGATTATAAAATCACTTTATGTACATAATAGGCATAAACTAAATTCAGATAATCAACTTTACATTGTAATTAAGAATATACTTGTTAAGTTATTACATTTCTTCGTCCAGGAAATAATATAGATAGTATCAGATAGCAAATAGCGGCTGCGCTGATTCCAAAGATATTTGGATCGAGTCCAAATGGAAGTTGAACTGAAAGCAGGGTCAGGCTTAATGTTGTGACTCCTCCTGTAATCATAGCCCAGAACGCCGCTGTTGCACTCCCTCGTTTTGTGAAGAATGCACCAAGCACAGGAATAAAAAGCCCGCTCACCATAAATGAGTAAGAATGTAACATAAGCTCTAGCACATTTTCCATACGCAGAGCAATAAGTAGGCCCAGCAGCCCGATTCCCAAAGTAATGATTTGCGACTGTAGAAGACGGGTTCGCTTGTTTTTTGGCTGCGGACGTATCTTCTTTAAGATATCACTTTCGATGTTACCTGAAGCCGCCATAATACAGCTGTCGGCAGTAGACATAACAGCCGAGAAATATGCTGCAATCATCAATCCCATAAGTCCAACAGGGAGTATAGTCCGAAGTAGTAGTGGAAGCCCCATTTCAGCATCCATCATTTCACCCGGTTCAAATCCCATATAAGCAAACATGCCGTTCTCATACGCCACACGAGCAAATAGTCCCAATATCACCCCCATGAATGCCATTATGGGCCACTCAAAGATTCCTGCTATGTACCACGCTTTCTGCGCCTCTTTTGGAGTACGAGAAGCATATAATCGCTGGTAAAGCGTCATCCCCACAAACCAAATTGGTATGATGGTCACTGCCCAATTAACAATAGTATACCACTTAATATTATTTAATGTAAGGAATTCGGCAGGGAGTGTTTCGCGAATCACTTCAATGCCACCTATAGCATTATAGGCCAAAGGTATACCTATTAATATTAAGCCTATCAGCAGAACAATCCACTGTACAACGTCTGTGTACACTACAGCTTTAAGACCACCTATAGCGGTATAAATTACTGCTATTGCTCCCATTCCAATAAGCGCCGGGGTCATATTTAGGTCTGCAAAAGTTGCAGATGCCAGTTTAGCTCCTGCCAGTAACTGAGAACTGGTGAATCCAATATAACCTATGGCTGAT
This sequence comes from Bacteroidales bacterium, assembly GCA_012513315.1. Classification (GTDB taxonomy): domain Bacteria; phylum Bacteroidota; class Bacteroidia; order Bacteroidales; family Dysgonomonadaceae; genus Proteiniphilum. Next base: position 2,199 of record JAAZCL010000248.1, read on the forward strand.
ATAATACCAGCCAGAAGTGCTACGCGTGGACTGTAAAAATATTCGAATAACTGAGGAAATGTGTATATCTTAAGTTTGTTTGAAAGTTTACCTGCTTTAGGTATTAAAAAGACAGCACTCAGCCAAGCACCGAGTAGTCCGGTAAAGAGCATCCAGGAACCTGAAATTCCCATAAGAAAACCCAATCCTCCCAGACCAATTGAGAAACCACCTCCTACATCGGTTGCCACTACTGAAAGGCTGATCGCAAACTTATTCATTGAGCGGCCCCCTACATAGTAATCGTCGGCACTCTTGTTTTTTCTCCAAAAATAAACTCCTATGCCCATAACAATGAGCATGTAAACTGTCATAATTAGGATGTCGATAATATGCATAAGGTGTTGTTTTGTCTTATTAGAGTTCAACAACTCTTATTAAACAAAGTTTAAATGTTTAATGATAAACTTCGTAAGTGATTGTAAAGTAGAGTTTTGCGCTAAAAACAAGTGTTTTACTCTTTTTTGTTCCGCTAAAGTAAATATTATCAACCATACCGAAAAGTACTAATATAGACTGCTAATACCATAAATTTAAAACCAGTTTAATTGAATTAATTTTTTATCTTTGAATCGAAAAATTAGCTATCTATGAGTGAGCAAGCAAAAAAGTTTGGTACTTCTGCTGTATACTTCACAGCAATTGCAACTTTGTTTGGGGCGATACTGTTTCTACGTTTTGGTTTTGCAGTAGGCACAGTTGGACTTTGGGGTGTTTTCGCACTCATATTATTAGGGAACATGGTAACAATACCTACAGCCATGGCTATCTCAGAACTTGCCACCAACAAGCGAGTTGAAGGAGGGGGAGAGTACTTTATAATCTCTCGTTCTTTTGGTCTGAATATTGGGGGAACACTTGGTATTATGCTCTATTTGTCACAAACCATTAGCATAGCTTTTTATGTTATAGCTTTCACAGAGGCGTTCGGTTTCTTTTTTGAATTCATAAGTAATAATTATGGAATTGAGTTACCGCGACAAGTTGTGAGTATTCCTGTGATGTTGCTTTTATCTATATTAGTAATTGTTAAGGGAGCTAATATGGGAATGAAAGCATTGTATTTTGTGGTTGGTTTGCTTATACTCACAATAATCCTTTTCTTTCTTGGTAAACCTGTTGATGGAGACGTTACCACATATTTTGAGTCTAACAGAAGATGGGTAAACAGCAATCAACTGTTTGTAGTTTTTGCCATAATTTTCCCTGCATTCACTGGCATGACAGCGGGTGTAGGCTTATCTAGTGATCTAAAAAAACCAGGAAAATCCATTCCTATTGGAACAACTGCAGCTACATTAACCAGTTTTGTGGTTTATTTCTTCATAGCTTATAAATTGGCTGCTTCTGCTTCATCATCACAATTATTAGATAATCAACTTATAATGGGCGATATATCTCTGTTTGGCAGCATCATCGTACCACTTGGTTTAGCCGCTTCCACATTTTCGTCTGCTTTAGGATCTATAATGGTGGGACCAAGAACCTTACAGGCTATTGCACTCGATAATTCTATTCCAATACAATCTGCTAACAAATGGCTCAGTAAATTAAGAAAAAAAGATGATGAGCCTGTTAACTCAGCTGTTATCACCTGTTTAATCGCTTTTATTTTTGTAGCTATAGGGGGAGTAGATGTAGTGGCAAAAATAATTACTATGTTTTTCTTAGTAACATACGGATCGCTGTGTCTAATCTCTTTCTTAAACCATTTTGGTTCATCACCATCATATCGCCCATCATTTAAATCCAAATGGTACATATCATTACTTGGTTTTCTTACAGCTTTTTGGGTGATGTTTCAGATTAGCCTGTTATACACTCTATTTGCATTTGTCACAATGACATTGCTCTATCTCTACATGGATAATTACCATAAGAGAAGAAAAGGATTTGCAGCATTATTTGCAAATACTCTTTTTAAGTTAAATAGAGATCTGCAAATTTACCTGCAGAAGAAAAAAAGTAGTAACACTTTAAAAGACGATTGGAGGCCAAGTGCTATATGTATCTCAAAGTACACATTTAAACGTGATAACGCGCTAAATCTGATTGACTGGATCTCGTTTAAATATGGATTTGGTACATATCTTCATCTTATAGATGGTTATTATTCTAAAGAAACTGTTATTCAAGCTGAAGATGAAATAAAAAGGTTAATTAATAATCTAAACTCATCCAGTAATGTTTATGTCGATACAATTATTTCTCCCTCTACCACATCAGCCATAGCACAATCAATTCAGATTCCTGGTATATCAGGAATGGAAAATAATATGGTGATATTTGAATTTGAAAAAAATGACCCGCAAGATTTAAACGATATAATAGATAATTTCAGAATGGTTAATGCCGGGGGCTTTGATGTTTGTATACTGGCATCCAGCCATAAGCCAATTGTATATAAAAATGGCATTCATATTTGGGTAAGAAGTTTTGACACCGAAAACACAAATTTAATGATTCTGCTTGGCTTTATTATCCTAGGGCACCCTAACTGGAAAAAAGCCAATATAAAGTTATTCAATATCTGCAGTGAGCAGGAAGCAGAAAGCATTAGAAATCAGATGAATGAGTTAGTTGAAACAGGCCGATTGGCCATCACCCCTAAAAATATAGAGGTGATAATAAAGGATGATAGCAAGACTGTCAAAGAAATAATAAACAATCATTCCAAAGATGCCGGACTCACTATGCTTGGCTTCAATATAAGTAACTTCAAAAACGACAACACAGAGCTATTCGAAGGCTATGATGAAATGGGTAACATTCTCTTTGTATATTCCAATGATGTAAAAGTGATAGAATAAATTAATTTGATAATTCAGGAAGAAGCTTTTCATCATATAATTCCTGAAAGCGCATTTTAATCTCGTCGCGTATTCTGTAAAATTCACTCATAATAAATTCAGGTGTAACTTTAGCCTCAGAGGGATCCTCGAAGCCGATATGCAAGCGGTGTTTTACCTTTCCTAAAAAAACTGGACAGGTTTCTTTAGCACTATCACAAACGGTAATCACATAATCCCATTCTTCTTTTATATATTTATCTACATTTTGCGGAGTATGATTACTAATATCT
>JAAZCL010000249.1 GCA_012513315.1 Bacteroidales bacterium
CAATAACCCCCCACTTTCTCCCAGTCAGATTTTCTATACATTGAACAATTGTCTACAAGATTTCTTCTGCACAACAGATTAACACTAAATTTTTCGAAACGCCAGCGTCCACTTTTGTCACCAATATATTCAGCTTCAGAGCTGACTAATTTAACAGAAGGGTTTTCATCTAATACTTTTGCAGCTTCTGAAATATAATTATCAGAAATAAGGTTGTCTGCATCTACAGGTAATATGTAGCGCCCTTGAGCTTCTTTAATAGCGTTGTTTCTAGCTGATGAAGCTCCTTCGTTGCGTTGGCTGAATATACGAATCCTAGAATCCTTTTTTTTGTAATACTCTGCAATGGAGAGAGACTTGTCAGTAGATTCGTCGTCCATCACAATTACTTCAAAATTTGGATAGTCTGACTTTAACACTGATTCGAGGGTCTCAGCCAAGTATAGCTCCATATTATAAACAGGAATAATAACAGATACCTTACTATGGTTCATTTTAAATTATCTCTAAACTCTTTTAAAATAGTATTTTAATGGTAGCAAAGTTAATGACTATCACTTCCCTAAAAAAACACCTTTATAAAAAGGGTTAATAAATGTTGAGCGTAAATATATTCTTTATAGCTCCAGGGATATTCAATTTTATAGCATGTATACTGGCTGGTTCGTTTGCTTAATAGTAGGTTATGTAAAAGTGCTGGGGTTTTATATAATGCTAATTACAAGATTTCTTCTATTGAACTGTATTAATGTTTAAGGTATTTTAAGGCTGGGGTGTCTATTGCTTCAAGCAAAATAGATAGTCAGTATCCCAATAAGTGCTTTCGTGATTTAACTCCTCAGCTTTTCCATTGCAAAATTTATCTAGTATTTGCCAAAACCTTCGGCTATGGTTTAACTCAATGGTGTGTGCCAATTCATGAAGAATAACATAGTCTATGAGGTGTTCGGGTAGCATCATCAAAAAAAGCGAAAGGGTGATATTCTTTTTTTCGCTACAACTTCCCCAACGATGTTTGCTTTTGTTTATCTTTATTTCATTCACTTCAAGTCCAAGCTTTTTGGCAAAGCGTAAAACTTTTGTTGGCAACACCCTCTTAGCTTCGGCCCGCAAAGCATATATTATCATATCTTTTAACATTAGTTGGATATGCAGACTTGAGATATCCAATGATGGATGCACATCAAGTTTTAAAATGCCATTATTTAGATGCATTCCTATTTTGTCGTCAAATCGTGTTTGGCGTACAATTTCAACATTAAAAGTGAAAGTTTCGATAACCGATTCTTCTGTAATCTTCACTACCTCTTGCTTGGGTAGCGCTAATATTTTCGGCTTTAGGTTTTTGAAATGCTCTATTATTTCTTTGTTCGATAGTCTTGAAGGAACAGTCACTTCTACAACATTATACTTACGCCGCACAATAACTTTTTTTGCACGTCCGTTTCTTTTTATCACCACTGGGCCCAACTGGTCGTCATAAAACTCATTCATAACTGCAAAAATATCATTATAAATTAGAATTGATGCATCTTTTTTCTTTAAATTCCAAATACTGACAAACAATATTTATCTTTGTATGAAATTAAAGCGAAATAGATATGAAATTAATAGAATCATTGGAAAGTGTGGGGCAGTATACTGTGCTAATGAAAAGTACTCTTACTCTTCCGGATAGGTTTAGAGAATTTATAAAAGACTTCTTTAAAGAGATGTATAAACTGGGAGTTAACTCCTTGTGGATTGTCATGATTATTTCGTTTTTTATTGGTGCAGTAATGGTTATGCAAATTGCTCTCAATGTTGCATCGCCACTTTTGCCCCGATTTACAGTAGGTGTGGTTTCAAGGGAAGTTATTCTCTTGGAGTTTTCATCTACTATTATGTGTTTGATATTAGCTGGAAAAGCAGGTTCAAACATTGCGTCCGAAATTGGGACAATGCGTGTAACAGAACAAATTGATGCATTGGAAATAATGGGTGTTAACTCGGCCAATTATATGATATTGCCCAAAATAACAGCATTTGTTACTTTTATGCCTGTTCTAGTTATCTTTAGTATGTTTTTAGGCATAGTAGGAGGGTATGTAATTTGTGTTGTTACAAATGTTCCACCACCTGCTACGTATATATACGGATTGCAATCTTTCTTTAATGAATTCTTCATTTGGTACTCTATAATAAAGTCGATGATATTTGGCTTTATCATTGCTTCAGTAGCTGCTTATTTTGGGTTTTATGCAAAAGGCGGTTCTTTAGATGTAGGTAAGGCCAGTACAGATTCAGTTGTTACAAATAGTGTTCTCATTCTTATTACCGACTTAGCTTTCACTCAATTAGTAATGGGGTAATTAAAAAAATAGATTATGATTGAAGTAAAAAACCTCACAAAGTCGTTTGATGGACGTATAGTAATAGAG
>JAAZCL010000250.1 GCA_012513315.1 Bacteroidales bacterium
ACATATTGCTGCAGAGCCTTGCATTTCTTTTTCATTTATATCTTTAGCTGCCAATGCAGTATCCTCATGCTCTACAATCTTTACCCCCGGTAGAGTATCTAAAAAGTTCTCACATTGCATAAGTGCCATTGGGTGAGACATAACCTCTTTAATATCACTCAATTTGCTACCTGGAAGCGCGGCCAATGTATGTGAAATACGGAGTTTATGCTCTCCTGCGATCTGCAAATCATGCAGCTTAAGAAGATCATGATTAGGCAAAAGACCACCGGCAATAGTATTTTCAATAGCCATTACAGCTATTAACATAGGATCTTTTATCGCTTCTTCAAAAATATTCCTAAAGGTATTGCATGGCACAATCTCCAGCTCTTCACCTCTGAAATATTCACGTGCTGCCTGCTCGTGATATGCACCCGGACCTCCCTGAATGGCTACTCTTTTCATACTTTTGTTACAATCTTTTTTTCAAAAAAAAATCCTGTCGTTAATTCGACAGGACTTTATTTATTTTTTGATATGTTATATCTTTTTGTTTTGCACATAAAATCCTGCCTTCACCTACTAAAGTAAAAGTAAAAAGCAAAATATGTTGCAAATACTGAATTGTTCATTTGTAAAATCTTTTTGAGATTATGAATGCAAATGTAACACTTTTTTTATATAAACAAACATTTTGCACGAAAAAACAGCTAATTCAAAAGTTATCAGAAAAATATACATCCATATTCTGCTTTTAAAAAATCCGACTATAAAAAATTATGAAATTGTTATTATATTTGCACATTAAAATACCCAAGCTAATATTACACTATAAATAAATTAATTAACAATGTTCAAAAATCATCCAAAAGGTTTGCTCGCAGCATCGCTTGCAAACATGGGAGAAAGATTTGGTTTTTATACCATGATGGCCATTCTCTCGCTGTTTATAATGACAAAATTTGGCCTTGATGAAACCCAAACCGGTATCATCTACTCTATCTTTTACGCATCAATATATTTGCTTGCGCTTGTTGGTGGATTATTAGCCGACAAAACCCGTAACTATAAAGGTGTTATTATGACCGGATTGGTTTTGATGGCTGCGGGGTATGTTATTATTGCTATTCCAACACCAACACCTATCCCTGCCGACAAGTATGGTTTAATGCTTGCACTAACATGCTTCGGACTGCTTGTAATAGCACTTGGAAACGGACTGTTTAAAGGTAACTTGCAGGCGTTAGTAGGACAGATGTACGATAACCCAAAGTATAGCAAAATGCGCGACTCGGGGTTCCAGTTGTTCTACATGTTCATTAACGTAGGTGCAATTTTTGCTCCATTTCTTGCAATGGGTATCAGAAACTGGTGGGTTGAGAAAAATGGCTTTGAATACATTGCCGATTTGCCCGACCTTATACATCAATTTCTAGGAAACACAATTACTGCCGATGGAACTGCCAGACTTCAGCAATTAGCCGCAGAGGTTGGACAAACAGACATAGCAACTTTTGCCAATGAATACTTGAATGTATTTACAACTGGTTTCCATTATGCTTTTGCAGCTGCTATTGTAGCTATGTTGATATCACTAATTATCTATATTGTAAACAAAAACAGATTCCCAGATCCTGCCAATAAACAGGCTAGTTCAGAAAACGGCGAACCTGTTGTAGAGATGGATGTAAAAGAGATTAAACAGAGACTTTATGC
>JAAZCL010000251.1 GCA_012513315.1 Bacteroidales bacterium
ACAAATTTTGGCCCCGGAATGAGTATGGGTCACACTGTTGCTGTAAAAGCCATTAAAGGAGTGAGAAATGCACTTTCGATGACAATACCCACTGGAACAGGTGTACACCGAAGAATGGTTTATATTGAGGTTGAGGAAGGCTTTGATTTCCAGTCGGTATCAAAATCAATTAAAGAGGACGATTATTTTGCTCATGACGATACCCATATTTTTCAGGTAGATTCCGTGGATTCACTTAAAGATATGGGGCACGGTGTTCTAATGGAAAGAAAGGGCGTTTCGGGAAAAACACAAAATCAACTATTTACTTTTGATATGCGCATTAATAACCCTGCGTTAACGGCACAAGTGCTTGTGGGTGCCGCTCGTGCAACAACGAAACAGAAACCGGGTGCATATACACTAATTGAAGTTCCGGTGGTTGATCTACTCCCTGGTGAAAAAGAATATTGGATCAAAAAGCTGGTTTAGAAGTTGCTACTTTTTCACTATCTTTGTAAAAAATATTAATTCATATGGATACACTACTCTCAGTAACCTGGAATGTAGACCCAACTTTATTTACTATACTTGGTCGTGAAATACGCTGGTACGGACTGTTTTGGGTAATTGGTCTTATGGTGGCCGTATACATCGTGCAAAAAATATTTAAGAGGGAAGATCTACCTGAGAAATGGTTTGATTCTCTTTTTGTATATATGATAGTGGGTATTATTGTGGGAGCAAGACTGGGGCATTGTCTTTTTTATGAACCCGAATATTATTTGGCTCATCCATTCGAGATGCTTAAGGTTTGGGAAGGCGGACTTGCCAGCCATGGTGGTGTAATTGGAATTCTTATTGCTGTATGGTTATATTCTCGTAAAATAACAAAGCAAAGCATGTTGTGGACTTTAGATAGGGTTATGGTTCCTACTGGGTTTACTGCTGCTATGATACGCTTTGGAAACCTTATGAATCACGAAATATATGGTGGCCCTACAGATCAACCATGGGGGTTTAGATTTGTTGATAATCTATATCAATGGATGAATGGTGCAGAACCTATCTATACAGACCCATCGCATCCTACACAAATTTATGAAGCTCTTGCATATTTGGTTGTTTTTGCCATTACAATGTATATGTTTTGGAATACTAGTGCCAAAGATAGAAAAGGACTAATCACAGGGGTTGGAATTATAATAATATTTCTTTTCCGCTTCTTTGTGGAATTTGTTAAAAACGTACAGGTGGATGAGGAGTATTCCATGATTGAATCTACCGGATTAAATATTGGTCAGTGGTTGAGCATACCTTTTGTAATTTGGGGATTATGGCTCGTTGTAACTGCTTTAAGAAGACCAGCCGTTGTGGCAGATACGCCTAAACAATCTCAAATGTTTAAACCAAAACAAAGAAAGAAAAAGTAATTTAAACATACCTGTTCTCTGAGAACCTATTACTTATAACTGCATAATATGTATAAACCTTTTGAAATTACCAACAATTTCTATTATGTTGGTGTGAACGATAGAACCAAACATCTTTTTGAGAGTATGTGGCCATTGCCATTTGGTGTTTCATATAACTCATATATAATTGATGACGAGAAAACAGCATTAATTGATACTGTTGATATATGCTACTCTGATGTTTTTTTTAGAAAAATCACTTCACTACTAGGCGATAAGCCAATCGATTATCTAGTAGTAAATCATATGGAGCCCGATCACTCAGGGTCTATTGAACTGTTAGTATCCAGATATCCCAATATTCAGATAGTGGGCAACAAACGTTCGGTTGACATGCTCAACGGATATTATGGTATTTCACAAAATGTAATTCAAATTGAAGATTTAGAGGAGCTGAAATTAGGTAAATACACCTTGCAGTTTTTCATGACTCCGATGGTGCATTGGCCAGAAACAATGATGACCTATGTAAAAGAAAATAGAGTTATTTTTAGTGGTGATGCCTTTGGAACATTTGGTACAATAGATGGTGGTGTATTGGATACTCAGTTGAGAACAGAGAAGTATCGCGACGAAATGATTAGATACTATTCAAATATTGTAGGAAAATTTGGCTCTCCGGTGCAAACAGCTTTAAAGAAGCTTTCGGGAGTAAAAATTGATATTATTTGTTCTACTCACGGACCGGTATGGACTAAGGAAGGAAGTGCTACGGAAGTTGTGAGCTTATATGACAAACTAAGCAGATATGATGCGGATAATGGTCTGGTTATCGCTTATGGCAGTATGTACGGACACACTGAAGAACTTGCCGAAACTATTGCAAATGCAGCGGCAGAGTATGGATTAAAAGATATTGTTATGCATAATGTTGCAAAAAGTCATGTTTCTGATATAATTAGAGATGTCTTTAAATACAAGGGCTTAATAATTGGATCACCCACATACAATAACAAGTTATATCCCGAAGTAGAAAGTTTGGTGTCTTCTCTTCAAAATCGCAATATTAAAGATAGACTATTCGGTTGTTTTGGTGGTTTTACTTGGTCTGATGCATCAGCTAAAAATTTACTATCCTTTGCCACTGAAATGGAATTTGAATTAATTGCAGATCCAGTAGTAATTAGACAGGGAATGTTGAGCGATGTACAGGAGGCAGCTCAAAACCTTGGTAAGACTATGGCAAGCAGGCTTAAAATATAGAAATAAATAAATTAGAATTAACAATACAAAAATTATGAGACTTATTATTCAACCAGAAGCCGATAAGATGGCACAATGGGCTGCAAATTATATAGCAGGGAAAATAAATAATGCTAAACCTACGGCATCCAATCCTTTTGTTCTAGGTCTGCCCACAGGGTCTACACCTATGAAAACATACAAAGCCCTAATTAAATTGTATGAAACAGGGCAGGTTTCATTTGAGAATGTGGTTACATTTAATATGGACGAGTATATAGGCTTAAGTTCAGATCATCCTCAGAGTTATCACACCTTTATGTGGAATACCTTTTTTAATCATGTTGATATTAAAAAAGAGAATGTTCACATATTAGATGGTATGGCAGCAGATCCCGTAGCAGAATGTGTAGCATATGAAAAAGCAATGAAAGATGTGGGAGGTATCGATTTATTTCTCGGTGGTATAGGTACTGATGGACATATCGCTTTTAATGAGCCTGGATCTTCATTATCCTCGAGAACAAGAATTAAAACCTTAACTACTGAAACAGTAATAGCCAATTCAAGGTTTTTTGATAATGATGTAAATAAAGTTCCAAAAACAGCATTAACAGTGGGTGTAGGTACAATTCTAGATGCTAAAGAAGTACTTATATTAGTTAATGGACACAGCAAAGCACGTGCCTTATATCATGCAGTGGAAGGTGCAATTAATCAAATGTGGACTATAAGTGCATTGCAAATGCATGAGAAAGGAATTGTAGTTTGTGATTATGATGCTTGTAGCGAATTGAGGGTAGGTACATATAAATACTTCTTGGATATTGAGCATGAAAACTTAGATCCTGAAACTCTACTCAATTAATTTGTAGATTGTAAATAAATAAAGGAGTGTGAATTATTAATTCACACTTTTTTTGTGTCATACAATGCCACCTTAACGTTTATCT
>JAAZCL010000252.1 GCA_012513315.1 Bacteroidales bacterium
AGATAATATCTTTCCCAACATCAACTCTATCTTCAATATCTATTCCATCAATTTGAGCAATTGGAAATTCTGTCACAGATTCATTTTCATATAAAACATATTTATCGTTTAGACATTCAATCTCTTTTTCGGCGTTTTTTATTTTTAATCTGTTGCCTTGAAAAGCATAATCACCAAGCAGCAAGTTGGAATTTAATTCAGGAGTATGCAAAAGTGTATATAAAAAGATATTCCAATTCTTACTGCCTAAAGTCTTCTCTGTATTCATCATAATAATTTCATACGGATTTATTGTTTGACCAAAAAATGCAAAACAGCCATAACCCATCCAATTCCCCAACTTTGTTAAATATTTTCCAAATAAATAGAAATAATTCAACTATCTTGGTGCCGTTTAATCAAAATAACACATTGTGAGTTAAAATGAGACAAAATGATTATTCTACAATATTTAATCAATATAAAACACATACAAATTAATATTACTATGACACGATTAACAAGCATTTATTTAATGATTACGCTTGGGTTATTCATTATGAGTTGTAACCCAAAAACAACAGAGAGTCAAGAGCCGGTTGTTGCAACCACTGCTGGTGATGTATCTGGCAGTATTAACGATAGTGTATTTGCTTTCAAAGGGATACCCTATGCAACTGCCGAGAGATTTATGCCTCCGCAAGATCCTATTGCCTGGGAGGGTGTTCGTGAAACTACAGACTTTGGTCCGGTAGCCAAACAGGTTGTGCCTTGGTACCCTGATTCAGTTCAAGATGAGAATGAACTATTTAGTCTAAATGTTTGGACACAAGGAATTAATGATGGCAAAAAGCGTCCAGTTTTAGTATGGTTGCACGGTGGCGGATTTCACACTGGTGCAAGCAACGACCCCATGACATACGGCGAAGCAATGGCTAAAAAGGGTGATATTGTGTTTGTATCTGTAAATCATCGCTTAAATATCCTTGGTTTCTTAGATTTATCTGCTGTTGACGATAAATATGCTCAGTCGGCCAATGTTGGTATGCTCGACATTGTAAAAGCACTGGAGTGGGTGAATGCGAATATCGAGAAGTTTGGTGGTGACCCTGCCGATGTTACTATTTGTGGTGAATCTGGAGGTGGCGGTAAAGTTGGTACACTAATGTGCATGCCATCAGCAAATGGTTTGTTTCATAAAGCAATTATTCAAAGTGGAACTATCATTAACAATATGGATAAAGAAAAATCTCAGGCGCTTGGATTGGCGGTTCTTGAAACATTAGGAATTGCACCCGACGAAGTTGAGAAACTTGATACAATGCCTTACCTAGAACTTGTAAAAGCTGGTAACGAGGCAATTGCTAAGATATCTGGACCAAGACGCCCTGGTTCTCAAGGAATGTATGGCTTTGCTCCTTCTGTCGATGGCGTTATTTTGGTGCAGCAACCATTTAGCCCCACTTTTGCCGAATTTTCTAAGGATATACCTATTCTTATGGGCTCTACGCTTAATGAGATGATGCCCGTATTTTATGGCGAAAAAGATCTTACATTAGAGCAGGCTAAAGAACGATTAGAGAAAGAGTATGGTAAGAATACCGACAAATACATTGAGCTTTATGCAGAGGCTTATCCTGATTATACTCCTCAAGACCTTCTTTCTATTGATAAGGTTTTCAGACCATATACCATACGTACCGCCGATGCAAGGTCGTTAGAGACATCCGCTCATCTGTATCTTTATTTCTTAGCATGGAAAAGTGGCGTTGATGATGCGTCTAAAGGTTCTTTCCACGGATTAGACATTCCTTTAGCATTCAATACTGTTGATTTAAGGGCAGATTGGACAGGTGACACCGAAGAAGCTTGGGCAATGGCCGACAAAATGAGTTCTGCTTGGATTAATTTTATTAAAACGGCCAACCCAAATGTTGAGGGCGTACTACCAGAATGGAAGCCTTATACTGCCGAAGAGGGTGCTACAATGTACTTTGATAATGAAAGTAAGATTGTTTATAACCACGACAAAGAGTTGATGAAATTTATGGTTCCTATTGAATAATGAAATTGCTTACAGTTAATATATCAATTAAAACAATATATAATGAGAAAAACATTCATTTTATTTATCCTGCTAGCTTCATTCTTAACGCTCAATGCACAAACTATTGATGAAGCCCGTAAGTTAAATAATGCTCCTACTCCTAGCGCCGGTCACGGTAAAGAACTGGGCGATTTTAAGAGCGGTACATACACAATGACAAGTGCAGATTTAGAGCGAAAATACACCATTGATATCCCCGAAGACTACGATAAAAATAAAACATACCGTTTAATTTTTGCGATGCATATGATGGGTGGGAATATGCAAACAATGGTTGATCAGAACTTTTATGGACTTAAAACTTATGCCGAAAAAGATGGTGTTGATGTTATTTTTGTAGCTCCTGAGGGGTACACCGATCGTTCTCCTTGGCGCGGAAGAGACAACAAAGATCATATCTTTTTTGCCGATATGCTCGAATTGTTTAAAGATAAATTGAGTATCGATACTTCACGAGTATTTAGCTGCGGCTTTAGTTTTGGCGCAATGTTTACATACTCGTTATCATTGGCTTTTCAGGATGATTTGCGTGCTGTTGCATGTTATGCACCGGCCAACTGGAATATTTATCTTCCCGAGAATACAGGCAAACCCCTTGCCTTCTATAGTGTAACTGGCACTGAGGACGGACTTTGCAAGTTTGTTAACTCTGATGAACTCAAACAAGGTGGCAAATATTGCGTATTAACGCATCTAGAGAATAATGGCTTAACAGAATTGCCCGAGGTACCAGTTGCCACAACTCCAACTCATATAACAACAGAATTTGAAGGACTTCCCGAAGAATATCCTGTATTGTTTGGTTCATTTGTGGGTGGCCATACCGAGAACGTTAAAGACCCAGGTTCAGATGTTAATTGGGTTGCAAAAGAGACGTGGGATTTCTTTATGCGGTTTTGACATAAAGATATATATGATTTGATTAGGGGCTGTTTTTTTAAAACAGCCTTTTTTTAAGCTGTCCGAAAACCGATTATACAAAGATATAAGTAATTTTGCATAAAATTAGCAATATGACAATTGCCATTACTGAATAATGGATGTACCAACTACCTACCAACTCC
>JAAZCL010000253.1 GCA_012513315.1 Bacteroidales bacterium
AGAAATTGGCCCACTATCTTACACAGTTTAGTGTAGTAAAGAAGGTTGAGTTACTTCCGTATCACGTAATGGGAGTTTCAAAATATGAAGAGATGGGAATGGAGTATGCTCTAAAGGATACCGAAGCTCTTTCTTCAGAACTGCTTGCCGTAGCCGAGACTATTTTCTCAGAAAAGGGGTTGCCTTTAAGAATTTAATATAAAACTAAAAGATCTATAGTTTAAAACTCTAAAACCTAAGTATAGTATTGCTTTAAACGTTTACTACTTAACTAGCTCAAAAGTATAGCCCTGCTCAATTAGCCACTCAATAGCTTTGGGCAGGGCATATTTCATATTAACCTCTGCCTTTAGAGAGTCGTGAAACACAATAATTGACCCATCGCGTGTATATCTTTTTACATTCTCTAGCACCTGCTTAGGAGTCATATATTTACTATAGTCACGCGTTACAACGTCCCACATAATAATTTTGTAGCCCTTCTTTTTTAAAAGTGTAGGTTGAGGAAATATCATATGACCATGCGGGGGTCTGAAAAGATTTGAGTGAATCAACTCCTTTGCTTGGTGCGTATCCTCTAAAAATGTCCGTGACCTGTTTAACCAACCTTGCAAATGATGAAAGGTGTGATTCCCAACAACGTGTCCTCGCTTGTGAAGCTCTTCATAAATATGAGGGTATTTACGCACATTATCTCCAACGCAAAAGAAAGTAGCTTTTACGTTATATCTATCAAGCACATCAAGTACCCACGGTGTAACCTCAGGTATTGGACCATCATCAAAAGTGAGATAGACCGTCTTCTTGTTTGGCACAGGTATGCGCCAAATTGCATTTGGATATAATGCCCTATATAGTATGGGGGGTTGTTCAATTAGCATGCTTGTATGTTCAATGCTTTTTTACACAAGAGCGAAAGCGCATAGTATCACTACAGTACACTACCTGTCTCTTAATTATTTTGTAGGTTTATAATTAAATATTATTGAGCTGACACACCATATTGTTCTAATAGACGCGGATTAAACAGCTTCATTACACCCATAGCTTCTTGCATAATATCATATTCATTAGACTGCAATATAGTATCATGCTCTGGAGCGGTGTAATATCCTCTAACTGAGCTGTCTGTAACATCTCTCAATATAGTGTCTCCAATATATGGAATTCCCATCATATAAAACGATTGTGCAAGTTGCAACAGATCATCTGTCATCACTAAGTAATTATCATAATCATACATTTGATATATACTCTTGATAAGTAGTAGAGGGTTTACATTATTATAAATAATATCCGACAATGAGTTAGCTACATCTTGCGGTTTTAATCTCTTAAACCAGTTCATATTTGCATCAACTCTATTGTGAATAGTTGAAACCATCTCTTTACCCTTTTGGGTTTCACCAACTTGAAAATACGACCTTGCATATATTAATCCGTCGGTACCATACGGAACAACAGAATCGGGTATCATAGATGTAACCTTATCTAGTGCAGTATTAGCTTTTTCTAATTCACCAGCATTAATAAGAGCTTCAACAAGCTGTGAAAAGTATAACCTGTAGGTAGATAGCATACGTCTGCTAGTTTCATCCATGTATATATTAGGATTATTCTCCAATCCACCCCATCTAAACTTATTAACCATTATTTCGTAGGCCACATATAAGTTTACACCGTTGTTAAGAGGACTACCCGGCACTACCTGATATGTGAGTCCGTTTAAAGAGAAATTGGTTTCCTGTAAGTTCATATATAACGAAGGAGTGATAGTTGTAGCAAAATGTATTGGACGCTCCCAATTATCATCATTTGTATTAGATAGCAACTCTAGCATCATGATCTCTTGTCTATACACAGCCTGTTTGCCATCAAGACTTATAAGCATTTTATCAGTAGGTTCAGCTCCCAATGCCTCCCAATTAACTTTGTCGATATTAACATCAAGAGAAAGCAAACTACCAGGTATAACCTGAGTTGTACCAGTAGAGAACGGATTTTGAGGTTGAGCATTTTCTCCGGTACGTAAATTCTCCATTGTCTGTTTCAATGAAATAGTGTCCCTAAAAGCACTCCTGTCGTAATAGTTATCATAAGAAACTGGTAATATCTCGCTCTGTTGTAAGGCTTTTTCAATCTCTTGTTTGGTAATTACAAATGCTGCAGCACCAGCATCGCTTGAATATCTAGCCCTGCTCCATTTTATTGGAAGAGGATCCGACTCATATGCTGGGCGCAATAACTGATCAACATACCACTCTGTTTGCAAGAAGCTAAGATTTGTAACCCTCACATCGGTCCGAAACCCTTCGGTCTCCTGCACATACCAAAGAGGGTAAGTGTCATTGTCTCCATTTGTAAATAAAATGCCATTCTCTCCAACGCTGCTTAGGTAGTTCATACCGGTGTCGCGTGCAAGCGTTCTACCAGATCGATCATGATCATCCCAGTTTTGAGAAGCCATTTGTACCGGCACTATCATGCATGCCACAGCTGCTATTGCCGAAGCGGCTTTACTGTTTTTGATATATTGTTTTAAGAAAAGACTAATTCCTGCTACTCCCATACCCACCCATATAGAGAAAGCATAGAAAGAACCTGCATATGCATAATCCCTCTCTCGTGGCTCCATAAAGGTTTGGTTTAGGTATAGAATTATTGCCAACCCTGTCATGAAGAATAGCATAAACACTACCACAAAGCTCTTCTTCCCTCTCTCCTCAAGACGTAGTTGATAAAGAATTCCAATTATCCCCAGTATAAGTGGAAGCATAAAATACTTATTACGTCCTTTATTATCAACAATATCTGGGGCAATATCTTTTTGCGGTCCAAGACCCAGCACATGCTCATCTATAAATGAGATACCTGTAATCCAATTTCCCTTTGTCATTCCTCCATCTCCCTGAATGTCGTTCTGGCGACCCGAGAAGTTCCACATAAAGTATCTCCAATACATATAATTGAACTGGTAGCCAAACATATATTTCATGTTTTGCCATAGGGTGGGCTTGCTGTTTGGATCTGTTACACCGCCCCAGCGTTCATATCCAATAATATGATTTCTGAAAGATGGATTATTAGGATTTGAATGCATCCTTGGTAGGAGCATTGTGTTTGTATATTTATATCGTGGTGATGTTGTTTTTTCATACCTGTCTTTCTGCTCAGGTGAAGTTTTCAAAATCCTTTTATAAGCAACTCTTTCGCCGTCACTGATGGCAACTCCACTTGCATTTCTTTCTATTTGCGATGCGTATGTTGTTCCGTGAATAAGCGGAGTCTCGCCATACTGCTCGCGGTTTAGATAACTTCCCAATGAGAATATGTCAACAGGTGAGTTTAAATCGAGTGGTGGATTGGCTGCAGATCTAATAGGAATAATTGCATAAGCAGAGAAGCCTACAAGAATTACCATTAAACATGATATAGTAAGATTTATAAACCTTAGGCTCATCTTCTTGCTCTTGAATACAAAATATGCACCTACGGCAAGTAAGATAATCCAAAGCCATGGGCTGCCCCCTATAAAGAGTACGCCTGTTAGGGCAAGTGCAACAAAGAGCGCTGTTTTTGCTCTCTTATGCTTACCTTTTGCAGATATTGTTTCGAATAAACCCCAAGCAATAGTAGCCACTAATATAAATAGATAGAAGAATAGTCCCGAGTTAAATGAAAGTCCAAAGCTATTTACAAATAGAAGTTCAAACCATCCACCCATTTTTGTAAATCCTGGTATCACACCCCACATTAGTATAATGATTAAACCAAATGATACTAATAGTGATTTAATTGCTCCCTTCCATGTTGCATTTTCACTGTTTTTGAAATAATAAACAAGCACAATTGCAGGAATACATAGGAGGTTAAGAAGGTGAACACCAATAGAC
>JAAZCL010000254.1 GCA_012513315.1 Bacteroidales bacterium
CTCTATTCTCACTTTCCAAATCTAATCCCGAGTCTTCCATCGCCTCTTTTGCTGCTTGCAAGGCAAAATGAGAATACCGGTCATATTTTCTGGCCTCCTTACGTTCAAAAAGATCGTTAGGGTCGAAGTCTTTTACCTCGCAGCCAAATTTTGTTTTAAAAAGCGAAGTGTCGAAATGAGTAATAGGCCCAGCACCACTATTTCCCGCTAAAGCATTTGCCCACGTTGTTTCAACGTCGTTGCCCAGAGGGTTAATGGTTCCCAGGCCTGTTACTACTACTCTTTTTAATTCCATGAATGGATTATTTCGCGTGTTGTTCTACATACGAAACAGCATCACCAACAGAAGAAATCTTTTCTGCTTGATCATCTGGAATTGAGATGTTGAATTCTTTTTCGAATTCCATAATCAATTCTACTGTATCAAGTGAATCAGCTCCTAAATCATTAGTGAAGCTTGCAGTTTCTGTAACTTCAGATTCTTCAACACCTAATTTATCAACAATAATTGATTTTACTCTTTGTGCTACTTCAGACATAACTTTTGATATTAATTAATAAAATATTATTCTTAAATTTGCGATTGCAAAGTAACACAATATTTCTCTAATTGTGCAAACTTTCAGTCACTAAATTCAAAAAAAGTGCACAAAAACAGTTATTTTGTGCAAGTAAAACGACTTTCCGATGACAAATATAGCCATTTTTGCTTCAGGTAGTGGAAGCAATGCAGAAAACATAGTAAACTATTTTGCCTCTCACCAGGATATTAATATAGCTATGATAATTTCAAACAAGCCCGATGCCTATGTGCATGAACGTTCAAAAAGACTAGATGTTCCATCATTTACATTCAAAAAAAGCGATTTTGATGAAGGCACTGCTGTATTAAATAAAATGGCTGAGTATGAAATAGGCTTTATAGTACTTGCGGGGTTTTTACTTAAAGTACCACATTCTATAATGGAAGCTTTCCCAAACTGCATCATTAATATACATCCAGCCTTACTTCCCAAACACGGAGGCAAAGGCATGTACGGTAATAATGTACATAATGCCGTAAAAAATGCAGGAGAAAAGGAAACAGGAATAACAATACACTATATAAATGAGAATTACGACGAAGGTGATATTATATTTCAAGCAAAGTGTGAGGTCACCGATTTAGATACACCACAAGACATTGCAAACAAAGTACAAACCTTAGAACAGATACATTTTCCGAAAATAATAGAAGAAATTGTGAGAAATAATTTGAAGAATATATCCAAATATTAAAAATAATAGTATCTTTGCACTCCGATATGCGGCTGTGGCGTAATTGGTAGCCGCGCTAGACTTAGGATCTAGTGTCGAGAGACGTGGGGGTTCGAGTCCCTTCAGCCGCACAAAAACCAATTACCGACTCCTTTAAGAGAAATCTTGAGGGAGTTTTTTTATGATTAAAACCCTGATGTTAATGTTCTTCTAGGTTTCTTGCCACTCTAAAGCCCAAATCATCAATCTTAAATTTAATAGGATGGCTTCTTCTACGTGTAGTTGCCATTACACTTCGTTCTACATCACACCAGCCACCTCCTCTAAAAATTCTGTATGAGGCATACACTTCAGCATCGTAGATATCAGAACACCATTCCCACACATTGCCCAACATATCATAAAGTCCCCAAGCATTTGGCTCTTTCTCTCCTACATCATGTGTTCTCCCTTCCGAGTTCTTCTTATACCAAGCTATATCATCTAGGTTTCCATACCTGGCACCAGTAGATCCTGCTTTGCAAGCATATTCCCATTCCGCTTCAGTGGGTAAACGAAACCCGTTTGTAGTATGATCGAAAATAATTTCTTCATTTTTATCAAAAATATAATATTGTTTCAACCCATACTTGTCAGATAAAGCGTTGCAATAGTATACAGCATCCCTCCAAGTAACAGTCTCAACCGGTTTGTTTTTGCCAGAGAATGTACTTGGACTTTCATTTGTAATTTCAAAATAAAAGCTTTGAGTTACAGGAAATTTTGCAAGCCAAAATGACTTTATCTCAACCATCCATTTCTGTTTAATCCTGTCGTCCCGTAATTCAATACTACCATTCGGTATTTTAATCATCAGTTCGCTGGTTAATGATTTAATGTAACTCATATAAAATACATTTTATTCCTCTTCATAGTAATAAGAATAATCAATTCCTTTCATGTAGACCTCGGGACTATTAATTTCTTCTGTAAGAGCTTTTTTTAGTAAATTCTTAATATCAGAATTATCATCTGAGCTTTTCATCATGGCATCTAAGTAATCTTTTTTGCCAATCTTGCTTCAATCAACACATTTTTTTTAATGCTTCTTTAGTGTCAGGTTCAGCCAAATACGAATACTATGACAATTACCTTCCATAAATGGATGAGCAATATTCAACTCAAAATCGAGCATATCAGTCATTCTCCTTTTACCGTCAGTAGCAAAAACTTTCAACTGGGTAGTTGCACTAACCACTTCACTATTTTTTTTCTTGAGTTTCGCTTTTAGGTATTTCCAATAATTTCTTGTTTTGTTGTAATCATCCTGGTCGGTGAGCACGGCCACAATATCTAATACAGAAAACCACCATTTGGCATTCTTTATGTCCCAAAAGGCACGTACTTCTCGATCATTAAAAAATCCGAGCAGAAATCTTACTCATATTCTGCGAAAGTTAATATTATTTTTTATTACTCAGTTTCTTTTGAGCATCTTTCAAATTTTCCAAATAGACTTCTTCAACAGGAGATAAAGTTTAAATCTGATGTTTTTTTAACTCAGACTCTGCTTTATTAATTGCATTTTTATGACTTATCTTACCAGAATTTTTTAAAATCTCCTGTCCTGTTGCCGATAATATATTATCTAATTTATCAATGTAATCACTCATGTACATTGGTTTTCGTTTCATAGCCTGAATCTCAGCAAAGTCAAAATACCCGGAAACCAAATTGTTTAGAATCTTTAATTCTTCCTCTGATAAATAGTTTTTAGCAACTGTAATTTCCCTAGAAGTGGGTTGATTCCCAGAAAATGTTGTTAACC
>JAAZCL010000255.1 GCA_012513315.1 Bacteroidales bacterium
CCTATGCACAAGCTATATGCGACTCTATACACAAGTATGGTTATGATGGCTTTGATATTGACTATGAACCATCGTATGCATCACCTTTTAAACCTGGTATGCATTGTGGCGATTGGACTACCCCTTGGGAAGAAAATAAAGCGCTCATTTCTTGTAATCGCGATTACAATAAAGAATATGAAAACCTATTCTTTAGAACTATGAGAGAACTACTTGGACCTGACAAAATTTTGAACATTAACGGTTCCATAGATTGGTTAGACCCAGAATCAGCACATCTCTTTAATTATTTTGTAGTTCAATCATATAACGGAACTCATGCTTCGTGGACTAATAAAGTTTTAAATCGTTTACAATACGCTGGCGTTAAGAAGAATCAAATAATTTACACTGAATCATTTGAAAACAAAGAACAAAACAGACTTAACTTTAAAAGATATGCAGACTTTGTTGTAAACACTTTAGATAGAGATGCTGGAGGAATTGGAGCATATCACATCAATGAGGATGCTCTAGATAACAACAACTATCAACATATTCGCAAAGCAATATCAATTATGAATCCTCCTATTAAGTAACCGATAAAAGATAAAAGATAAAATGAATAAATATTTAATACTTTTCTTTAGCATTACATTGTTCTTGCTAAATTCATGTACCGAGTTAGATGATGGTGGCACAGCTAGCGAAAATGCTGTTTATATGGGGAACCCGAACAGTAGCGGAATTATAGGTGTGACTGTAAACGACGAAAAAGGCGGATCTTCTGTTATAACACCCAGACTAGCTAACATTACTAATAAACCAGTAACAGTAACCGTGGCTGTAGACCAAAAACTACTAGATGAATATAACAAAACAAATAATTTATCTTTCGAAACACTTGATATTGCAGACTTTAAATTTGTAACTAGTGATGGAGTAACATCTCATGGAGAAGCTACCATTACTATTGACAAAGGCATGTACATTGGAAGCATAGAAGTAAAAATCGATTCTATTAATGCACAAAAATATCCTCATGACAAACGTCTAGCTATTCCAGTTACTATAAAATCTGTTGACGGTTATAAATTACTAAGCTCACCTAAATGGACACTTCTTCAATTAAATCGTCAATTAAAAACATCCGTTGGTTTAATGAGTAGCGGAAATATTGAATTGAAACCAAAAGCGCCTTTTACTGAACCAATGGACGAGTGGACGTTTCAAATGAGCGTAATCTACTCATCTCTAACACGTAGAAATTTAACGACGGCATGGATTGATGATCATGGAGGTGGTGAATTCTATACACGTATTGCTAATATTCCAGGATATGAAGGCCATGGTATAGGAATCCAGGTGAAAAATGGTAGAGACGGAGCAGATACATGGACTCAAAAACCTTTAAAAGCAGGTGAATGGTTGCATATATCTTATGTCTACAAAAATCAAACTGTTTCTGTTTTCATAAATGGCGAACTACACAAAACATTTGAGACTACTCCTATCTATTTAAAAAACACTGCAAAAAGTGGATGGACAATAGGTAATGACAGTTATCTGAATGATTATATTCGAGAAGTGAGATTTTGGGATAAAGCTTTGACTCAGGCGGAAATCAATGATAAATTATATCTTCCTCAAAACCCAGAAACTCCTGGTTTAATAATGTATATGCCAATAACCAAGGAAACAGCACTTGAAGAGCTTACAGGAAACTGGAATGTAACAAAGGGTAGTAATACTATAATGAAATATATAGATAATGTGATTTTTCCTGCAGAGAAACTCATTATAGAAGAACCTGTAATTATAAATGAAAATAATTAATACAAATAAAGAAAAGAAGTATAGGTGTAGTTTTAGAAAATACACCTATACTCCTTTTGACAAAAAACAAAACAAAATGAAAAAAATATCATTTTTCGTACTATCTATAATAACTATTTCATTGCTTTTCCCTGCCTGTGAAAAAGACAATATAGAAATAGTGAGCCAAGATTTGTCGTATCAGTTAGATCCAAACTATATCTCAGTAAATATTCCTGATACATTCAAGTTTGACCCTTCTAATATTATTTATTTAGCTGGACAAACAGAGGTCAACTTCAGTGCAGAGACAGATGGAACTACAACTACAATTAAGCAAGGTCATTCTGTTTCTTTTACTGTGAACATGAAGCAATCTTTGGATAAGGATTTGAAAATTCGATTAATGAAAGATGCTACACTTCTTGAAAATTATAAGGGAGAAGGAAAAGACAAATACTTTGATTTACCTGAAAGCAATTACTCTATTCCTGAAATAGAATTGTTAGCCAATAATAAGTCAGCGGAAATAACTTTCTCTTTTGAAGAGATATCTTCACTTCAAAAGGCTCCTGGATATCTTTTACCTCTCCGTTTAGAAATTGTGGATAAAGTAACTAATCTTAAGGTATCTGAAGAGAAATACTATATATTTATAAAGTTAGACGTTGAGTATACTCGCAACAATATAAGTGTTGCTGATTTCATTGAGGGAGTAAACTTTAATCAATCAATTTTATTTGAATCAAATTACCGTACAAATTTATTGAGGTATTTAAAAGACGGTGATGAAAATAATTTTTACAATAGTTGGATTTCTGAAAATAAATCTGATTATTTAGTGCTGAAGCTTCCTGAAGAGGAAACAATTAAAGGTATTAAAATAAATTCACCTGCGTCAAACACACAACTTGGAGCAGTTACTGTTTTAGTAAATGAAAATGGCACTTTTGTAAAACATGGAGAAGCAACTTTTGCCGCGATAGGTTTCTGGGACCCTAACTCTCTATATATAAAGTTTACCGAACCTGTAACAACTTCATCAATACGTTTAGAGAACTTCATTAACTATTATAACACAGCAAATAGTACATATATACAAGAAGTCAATTTAATCAAATAATCAATTACTCAATCGTAAATAAAGGGTTTGGCTTTCTCAAAGCTGAACCCTTTTTATTATTTATTCTATAAAAAGACAAGTATAACAAAAGAGCGCACTCCGTTGTCGAAGCACGCTCTTTGATATCGTATTATAGGGTTTCTGCAGAAACTATGATTTATCTATCATTTATTTAACACCCAGTACAACCTCTATTATTAACATCGGCATAAAAATCATTACCCTTATCATCTACAAGAATAAATGCAGGGAAATCCTCTACTTCAATCTTCCAGATAGCTTCCATACCCAATTCTGGATACTCTAAGCACTCTAGTTTCTTGATGCTATTGTGTGCCAAACTAGCTGCTGGTCCGCCAACACTACCTAAGTAGAAGCCTCCATGCTTTTTACAAGCATCGGTTACTTGC
>JAAZCL010000256.1 GCA_012513315.1 Bacteroidales bacterium
ATCTATTATTCCTTACATTAATTACAATATTGATAATAGAAAAGGGTTTGACTTCAGCTTATATTTGAATAAAAAAGTAAACGAAGTTGATCTGACTTTAGGTATGACAGGTATGTATTCAAAAACTGAAGCAGGAAAACGTGACGAAAGTTTTGAATATGACTATCAATCGAGAATAAATCTTCCAGTTAATGGATTATGGGGACTTGTATCATTAGGCTTTTTTAATGATCAAGAAGAAATTAATAACTCACCTACACAGCAATTTGGTGATGTTGCTCCTGGAGATCTAAGATATAAAGATCAGAATGGTGATGGCATCATTGATAATAACGATGAAGTTTATCTTGGTCGTTGGGATACTCCATTACGTCTTGGTCTTAACTTTACTGCAAAATGGCGCAATTTCACATTCTTCGCATTAGCTGACGGATTCTTTGGAGGACAGGGTTTCAAAGATAGTTCTTACTACTGGGTAAGAGGTGAAAACAAATATTCTGATATTGTTAGAAATCGTTGGACTGAAGAGACAAAAAACACAGCTACATATCCAAGGCTAACAACATCAAATGGAGCAAATAGTTTCCGAAACTCAGATTTCTGGCTCTATAATACTGATAGATTAAACCTTTCACAGGTTCAATTTACTTATGATATTCCAGAAGCGGCGCTTCAAGGCACTTTTGTTAGTGGTTTAAGCGTTTATGTAAGTGGTTACAACCTTCTTACAATATCCAAAGAGCGAAAACATTTTGAAATGAACGTAGGAAGTTCACCACAAACACGTATGTACAACATAGGTGTAAGAGGTACTTTTTAATGATGTTAATCAGAAAAAAAATATTCATTATGAAGATTAAAAATAAAATATCAATTATAGCACTGTTTGCACTGTTTATACTTATTATGAGCGGGTGCGAGGACATGTTTGAACCGGCAGTGGAAAATCATAAAGAGAATGATGATCTATACGGTATGCCTTCTTGGGCAACAGGTTTATTAGGTCATGCTTATATAAGCAATCCGCTAGGTTCTTGGTCATTTAACGATGTGGCAACTGACGACGCCGTATCTAATAATCCGGATAACGGATACAGACTTATGGCTACCGGATCATGGAGAGCTAATAATAACCCCATGGACAGATGGCAATACTTGCGTGCATCTTGGCAATATCTAAATCAATTCCTTTTTATTGCTGACAATGTTAATTGGGCTGAAGATCCTTTAGTTGCTGAAATGTTTAGAGATAGAATGAAGGGTGATGCATTTGGAATGCGTGCTTTATATATGTACCATCTATTACTTAATCATGGAGGATGGTCTGAAAATGGAGAATTACTAGGTATTCCAATTATTAAAGAACCGGAAGACCTTAACTCTGAGTTTGATCTTCCAAGAAACACATTCCAAGAATGTATTGATCAGCTTTATGCAGATGTTGATTCCGCTTTGCTTCTTTTACCGGAAGAATATGGTGATATTAGTGGTAACAATATGGTACCAGAAAAGTATCGCGCTAAAGGTGTTACAGCTGGACAATATACACGTGTATTTGGAGATAATGGAAAAAACAGAATGAGCTCGCGTATTGCAAAAGCTATTCGTGCTCAGGCAGCACTTTTATCAGCTAGCCCTGCATATACCGATGGTACAAATGTTACATGGGAACAAACAGCAAACAATATGGCTGAGGTACTAAGTGCGCTTGGTAGCAATCCTGTTGCTGAGTTGGATCCAAAAGGAAACAAGTGGTATGCAAGTAGTACGGATATTCAAAACCTACCTGCAGGTGTAAACCCTAAGGAAATGCTATGGAGAGGAAATAAAGAGGAGAGCCTCGATCTTGAACGAGATAATTACCCTCCTACTTTGTTTGGTAGTGGACGAGTGAACCCAACTCAAAATCTAGTTGATGCATTCCCAATGGCAAATGGATATCCAATTACTGATCCAGCTAGTGGTTACGATCCTAACAATCCATATAATGGAA
>JAAZCL010000257.1 GCA_012513315.1 Bacteroidales bacterium
AAATCACCAATGAACAGGAGAGAGGCTTGCTTAATGCTGTGAGAAGAGGTGTGGGACTTGCGGGTTGGCATGGTGGTATTGGAGATGCTTTTAGGAATAATGTGGAATTCCAGTTTATGGTGGGAGGCCAATGGGTAGCACATCCCGGAAATGTTATTCATTATGATGTTAATATTATAGATCATGATGATAAAGTAACCAAAGGGTTGAGCGATTTTCATATGAATTCTGAACAATACTACATGCATGTAGATCCTAATGTAAAAGTATTAGCAACAACTACTTTTACTGGTGAGCATGCCTCTTGGATAGATGGAGCCATTGTGCCTGTTGTTTGGAAAAAAACGTATGGTAAGGGTAGGGTATTCTATTCTTCACTTGGTCATGTTGCCAAAGATTTTGAAGTTCCAGAAGCTTTAGAAATCATGAAACGAGGTATAAGATGGTCGGCAGTGAGCTTATATGAAGAGCCTGAAATGTGGTTAAGTCCTATTTACCCAAGAAAGTAACATCTACCCAAGAAAGCAACATCTACTCAAGAAAGTAACATTTACTCAACAAAAACAACAGTAGTAATAGATTGATTTAAAACAATAAGAGTAATCAGAAAAAATAAAATTAATAAGAGTATTTGTTTGATATAAAAGAAAAGCGGGAAAAGAACCATTTGGTTTTCTTCCCGCTTTATACATTAAGAAATGTACCTAACCATCTAAGATAGTTGTTTCATTAAGGGATCTCTTTGATATAGATATCTCTGTATGCCACCTTACTGCCATGAGCTTGAAGCTCTATTTGCTCAACTGGGAAAATAGGTTGGTTTCTGTCCCAGTAATTATCTAGTATAACATTGTCTGTAACCAGTTGGCCGTTTAACCAAACAGAAACACTCTCACCAATCATACGAATTTTGAAGGTGTTCCAATCGCCAACCCTCTGATCGGCTACTTTAAGAGGTTTACTTGGGTTTTGTTGATTGTTGTATAAACCGCCTGAACCTACTTGAGCACCAACATCTACACGTGCAGTATCCCAAATTTGTACTTGAGGAGTGCCACGTAGATATAGACCTGCGTCGGGTTCTGGACCAGGATATAATTTCCAGTCTATTAATATCTCAAAATCGCCATACTGTTTCTCTGTGCAAAGATTATCATAACCCGCACCGTCAAAAACAATCATGCCATCCTCTACTTTCCAGTCGAGTGCCATTTGCTTATCTGCTTTTACTTGAGCAGCTGCAAGTTCTCTAGCACTCATCTTAGCTCTTGTGAATGGATTGCCCACAAGACCCTTCCATCCATCAAGGTTTTTGCCATTAAATAGTGATACATATTCACTTTCAGGAGAATTCTCTGATATATATTTGTTGATCGACTGGCGTTGGTAACCAGCATCGGGATTTGTAAGAGTTTTGCTTACTTTATTTAAGATATCTGTTGTTATTTCGCCTGCAAACTCTGCATTTGATAGAGCAATGTTCATTGCTGCTAAGGCTGCAGCCTCACTTACTGCTGCATCATTCATATAATCAGCAACAAAAATCATTGCAGCGTACTGGCCTGTGCTACCAATCAGACTTAGAATAGTTCTCTTTTGTGTATCGTTTTGAGCAAATTCCATTGCCTCACGAAGATAAAGATATTTAATTTCAGCTGTTTGGTTAGACCTTCTAATGATATTGATTAGTGCATTGGTAGCGTTTTCAAGATCACTCTTGTTGGTGGTGCTACGTGCAATATCAAGTACTGGGTAAATAGCATCAAATGAGTTAACGCTAGCTAATGCATTAAGTGCCGCATCACGATTAGTGCCAGATTCTTTATAGTAAGCTTCTGTTATTTGCTCAATTGCATTTGTAGAGCCAATATTTGCAAGCGCACTATAATATAAGTGTTTCTTGTTTGACTTGCTTATTCTTTCACTTACCAACTTTGCTTGATCATCTTCAGGTAGGTTTTTCAATGCAACATTTATAGACTCTTGAACCGCAGGGATATACTCAGTGTCAGTCTGCTCTAGCAATGTAAACATATCGTTAAGATTTTCATCTGTAACAATAAACTTAAGCGTGTTGGCAGCAGCTGCTTTTACAACATTGTTATCGCTAAACATTTGGTTATATACCAAATTGTATTGACTCTCGAGAATACGACTTGCTATAAGTTCTAGAATAGCTACTTTACCTGTGTTGCCACTATTATCGAAAACGGAAGCTAGAGTGTAAGATATATCTCCATCTATGCTCATAAGAGCATTCTTGGCAAGGGTTACAGTTTCATCGTCATCACTTTTTAATAGTCCTGCCAAAGCTATAAGAGCATCTTCCCCTCCAATATTAGAAAGTGATTGAGCTGCTGCTTTAAGAACCATCTTATTGTTTGAATTTAAGTATGGGATGATGAGTGAAGAAGAGCCTATAGATTTGTTACTACCCAGCCAATAGATAAGTGATGTTTGAACATCTTGAGATTTATTGGTTGATACTGCTTTTTGGATTAACTCAACCGACTTCTTATCATTCTCAAAAGGATAAGCTTGAAGTACATTGGTTATATATTTTAGATTGCCATCCTTAATAACACCTTTTAGAATTTTAGAGGCATTAGCATTTGGTTGCTCTAACAGAACTTTTGTTGCTGCAATCTTCAATTCATTTTTATTCTGCTTTTTTGCTTTTGATAGAATCCTATTTGTCTCTTTCTTAACAGTTTTAGTTTCAGAAGATCCTAATTTGGTAAGTAAATCGATATAAGAACCTACAGCATTGCTTTTGTGATAAGTTAGATCTACTTTCTCTGCAGCATTTTTTAATGGTTTAATCGATTGTTTTCCGCCTAACTTAGCAAGTGCACTTAAAAGTATTCCCTCCATTTTGTTGGATGGGTTGCTATTTAACAAATTAATTAAAGCAGGTTCAGCTTTGCTAAAATTAATTTGGCCCAGTGCATTTACTAAATGAAGATTAATATCTTCGGTATTACTGGCATTTAATGCGTTTAAAAGTGCTGCTCCAGCGTTTTCAGAACCAATAGATACTAATGCAGCAGAAGCTGCACCTGAAAGATAATCATCTGTAAGATATTCAGAAAGAATATCTATATTATCATCAGATCCAACGGTTCTGAGCTGACGAATAATAAGGGCTTTTATTTCTTTATCCAAAGATTTGCCTAAAGCTTTCTCAAAGGCATTTGCGGCAATTGTTCGTTTTGTGTCATCTTTGGATACAAAATGAGACCATCCGCTAATAGCGAAATCATAAGCTTCATTAGATTCTTTACCAGGAGGGTTAAGTCTTCCAATAAGATCTAATAAACCTTCCTCGCCCGTAGAAACCAGGTCGGCAATTACAATATTATATTGCTGAGGCGTTTCTGCCGGTAGCTTAGCAAGTGCATCGGCTATAATTGTAGAATTGGTTCTGCCCTGTGCAACCTGTGCCTCTGCTCCAACAGCAAATAACAGACAAAGGCTGAGTATAATAAATTTTATTTGATTCATTTTATAAAAATATTTTAAGATTAAATTGACCAAGGAGCACGCATTGGCTGATTGATATAACGATTTGCCTCTTCATCATTTATAAACCTTTCGTTTATAGGATCGTATTCTAATGTCCTGTTTAATTGAAGTGCAACGAGTCCCATGTTCACAATAGTACAAGAACGGTGTCCGTTAATTTCGTTTAATGCAAATTTCTGCCTTGTCTTTACGCTTTCAAGAAAGTCAGTATTCTGCTCGGCTGGTTCAGGCAATTGGGCTAATTTTTTCTCCCAATTTGGAATGTCACAAACAAAGTTTTTATATACATTACCGTTTGGTCCTGATATATAAGGTGTGTTTGGATCACCATGCTCATCACCCCAAAGTACTATTTGACAACCATCTTCATAAGTATAGGTAATGCTTCTCCAAGTACCAACAGCATCAA
>JAAZCL010000258.1 GCA_012513315.1 Bacteroidales bacterium
GTACAGGCGATGCTTTAAAGGAGGTTCTTTGGAAAAGGGTATTGGACGTAAATGACAGAAGTTTACGATATATTGTAACGGGCTTGGGGCCTGGTAATGGTATTCCTCAAGAGGCGGGGTTTGATATTACTGCTGCTTCTGAGTTGATGGCTATTCTTTGTTTATCGGAAAATGAGGATGACTTAAGACGTAGAATTGAGAATATATTACTTGGATATAAAAGAAATGGTGATGCTTTTATAGTGAAAGATTTGGGTATTGCGGGTGCTATTACTGTTTTAATGAAAGATGCTATTCATCCAAACCTTGTGCAGAGTACAGAAAATACTCCGGCATTTATTCATGGCGGACCGTTTGCAAATATTGCGCATGGATGCAACTCGGTTCTAGCTACAAAGATGGCAATGTCTTATGGTGATTATGTAGTTACAGAAGCGGGCTTTGGTGCTGATTTGGGAGCTGAGAAGTTCTTTAATATTAAATGCAGAAAAAGGGGCTTGCGCCCTAAGCTGTCAGTTATTGTTGCCACTGCTCAAGGTCTTAAGATGCATGGTGGTGTAACAGAAAAGGATATTAAGCTTCCTAATGTTGAGGGTTTGAAAAATGGACTTGACAACCTTCGCAAACATCTTGATAATTTGGCTTCATTTGGACAGTCGGTTGTAGTAGCTTTTAATAAATATGCTACCGACACTAAGGAAGAGATTGATGCTATTAGTGACTTTTGTGAGGAAAGAGGTGTTTTGTTTGCTGTGAATGAGTCATTCGAAAAGGGTGGGGAAGGTGCTGTTGAGCTTGCACATAAAGTTGTGGAGGCTATTGAAAAGCGACCATCGGGTGATTTAAAATTCACATATAGTGATAATGATTCAATTGAAACTAAGATATCTAAAGTAGCAATTAATATATATGGTGCCCGAGATGTGGTTTTCAGTGAAATGGCATTAAAAAAGATGAAGCTGATTGAGGGTACTTATTTAGAGAATATGCCTGTATGTATTGCTAAGACACAGTACTCATTTTCGGCAGATCCAAAATGGTATGGTGTTGCAAAGGATTTCCGTTTTAAGATTAACGATTTGGTAATTAATCAGGGCTCAGAGTTTATAGTTGCTATAGCAGGAGAGATGATGCGTATGCCTGGTCTGCCTGCCGATCCTCAAGCAAAAAGAATTGATATAATTAATGGCGTTATTGAGGGTTTAATCTAAACTCTCATTAAGTCGCTCATTATTCCGTCTGATATAAATATACCTTTTTGTGTTAGCTTGAGTGTGTTTTCTTGTATGATGAGTTTGCCAGCATTAATATATGGTTGTGCATTTTCTATGCAGTAGTTGTACATATCCTCACCAAAGATATTTATCATATCAGATAAATCGATACCCCACATGGTTCGGAGGCCAGTTAATATAAACTCATTATACTTCTCGTTGATACTAAGATGTTCGGCCTCTCGCTCGAGGTTGCCTGATTCAACACCTTTTATGTAACGATGTAAAGAAGATATATTCCATGAGCGGTCGTAACCATTGTAAGAATGTGCGGCAGGACCAAGCCCGAGGTATTTTCTATTTTTCCAGTATGAGGTGTTATGTTGAGAGAAGTAGCCTTCTTTCCCGAATGCAGATATCTCATACTGGATAAAATTGTGCTTCTTCATCCAGTCAATTAACATTGAAAACATTGTTGTGCTTAACTCCTCATCAACAGGTTTTATCTTCCCTGCTTTTAACATGTTGTACATACGAGTTTTCTCTTCATATATCAGATGATATGCAGAGAGGTGCTGTACGCCAAGATTGGTCATTTGCTCTAGATTATCCCTCCATATCTCTTCAGTTTGATCTGGAAGTCCATACATTAAGTCTACACTGATATTGTTGAAGCCATGTGATTGTGCTGTTTTAACAGAACTGATTGCTTGTTGTGATGAGTGGCGACGACTAAGGAATTTGAGCTCTTCATCATTAAAACTTTGTATTCCTATACTTAGACGGTTTACCGGAAGTTGAGATAAAGTTTTTAGGTACACATCTGAGAGATCGTCGGGGTTTGCTTCTACAGTTATTTCTGCTTTTGAGTCTATTTTATAATTGAGATATAGTGCTTCAAATATCTTTTCAAAATGATTAGTGCTTAGCCGTGAAGGTGTTCCTCCTCCAAAATATATTGTTTTAACTTCCTCTTGAATTTCATCTTTTCTTAAAGCGGATTCAGCACATATCGCTTCAACAAACTTATCTATCTGAGATTCATTTGTAAGCATATAAAAGTCGCAATATGTACATTTTGTTTTGCAGAATGGTATATGCAGATATATTCCTGCAGACCCGCTATTGTTATTATGTTGTATATTCACTCTTAATCTTTGATTCCTTATTTAATTAGTAATCACTTTATTTTTATCGTAATTACTTTAGATACTTATCAATTATATTTTAATAATCTACACCAATTATAACTAATCCACGCCAAATATAACCAATATTTCTAGTTTAAGTTTTGTAATCGGATTAATACTCAATTGAGGACCTACTATTTTATTGGGAGAGTGTTTTTTCTCTAAGAGAGGCTCTTTTACAGAAAACCTATTCGTTAATTAAGGGCTATTCTTTTTCTGTAAGTTGTTTATATGCAGAGAGATATTTTTGCAAACGGGCAAGATCTTGATACTGAACTTCCTTCCATCTTCTGATATCCATATTGTCTGTCAAGTCATTCAATTTAACTCTAATACCTAACGGATTTGTTTGAACCCTGATAATATAATCATCATAAGATTCATTATCGCGCCTGGTAACAGCATCTATACCATCAACAATTTCATTTGTGAATCCTTCTGCTTTGAGTTTATCAAGTGTCCAATCTGTATCTTCAACTACATCATGTAATACGCCCACTATTTTTTCCTGTAGTGTGTGACCGGCATTCATTACACGAAACGGGTGTTCTATATATGGGCGACCGTTATGTGTATCTAACTGCCCATTATGAGCAGATATTGCAATTTCAATTGCAAGTTTTAATTGTTCTGTTAGATTCATTGCTTACTTAATATTTCTTTTACTAAAAGTGGCTCGTCGGTAGTTATAAAATCAACTTTTTGATTGATGATCTTCTGTATATCCTCTTCTTTATTAACTGTCCATACATTAACTTTTAATCCCAAGTCATGAGCTTCTGATACCCAGTTTTTGTTTTTATATAAAACGTTAAAGTGATAATCAAAACCAGTTAATCCCATTTCACTAATAATTTGAGGAGAGAGATCGCCGTTTAGATAATACACCGGTGCCTCGGGGTGGAGGCGCTTAGCTTGTTCAACAAAGTTAATGCCAAAAGAGATATATTCAACTTTATCTTGAAGGTCTCTTTCTTTTACCATTTCAATTACTTTGCGAGCAAGTTCATCTTCACGCTCTTTTGTTTTGTGA
>JAAZCL010000259.1 GCA_012513315.1 Bacteroidales bacterium
AGCTTTTGAATTTCAAGCAATAAGATATGCAGCTAGTTATGCAACAATAGATAAAATCGATGATTTAGTGAAAAAAGTTTACGCTCCATACATTGAAAAATATAGAAGTGAGTTTGAACTTGGTATTCGTAAGTTAAATGAGTTCCTTCAGGTCAATGATGCACAGAAGAACTTTAATGAAAAGCAAAGAATTATTCTAGTGGCGTCTGATTTTGACGAACAGACATTGTCGGCAGCTGCGTGGCTAAATAGTAATAATGTTGACATGAGTTGCTATAGATTAACCCCATATAAGCTGAATGAAGATCTATATTTTTACGTAGAAAAGTTGCTTCCGGTGACCAACTATGATGATTATTATGTGAATCTGATGGATAAATCGGTCATAACAACAGTAAATGGAGATAAGAAAATCACACGGAGATCTCTGCCTAAAATTGACTTAATGCTCGAGTGGGGTGTTGTCAAAGAGGGTGACATTATTGTTGCTAAAGGAAGAGAGGACGAAGGAAGACTTCTTTCTAATGGCAATGTAATGGTCAATGGTGAAGAAAAGTCCATGCAAGCGTGGTTGAAAGAAATTTATGGCTGGTCTAGCGTTCAGACTTATGTTTTTGCTGTACATAAAGAAACTGGTAAAACTCTGTCTCAGATTCGTGAAGATTATATGGCACAAAAGGAGTCTGAGAGCACTGAAGTTTAGAAATAAGCAGTGCTAAGTGTTAAATTATTATTGTAAAAAAGAGGAGGCATCGCAATGAAAAGATTATGTTTTGGTACACTTATGCACATATTGTATCAAGCTCGCAACCAAAAGGTTACGAATAATTTGTTGTGCGATGCAATCTTATAATGAGGAGCCATTTACAAAGAATAGCTACATTGCTGCACTTAAGGAACTTCACATCGGTGAGTGGCGAAGACGTTATACAACTAAACGTTTCGGATACATGGTACTTGATGGAACACAGTGGGAGTTGGAATTCGAATATAGTAATGGCCATAAATCGGTAAGGTTTGATGGCGATAACTCATACCCGTATAACTTCGATAAATTACAGATGTTAATTGGCATTGATAATTCATGTGAGGACGAAGATGAGTAGATTTACAATTTATTTAGCTCAATTTGAAAGGAGGCAAATATTTGGAACGTAAGTTATATTATCCACAAAATGGGGAATTGATTATTCTTACTTATGCCAATAGTTGGGTGAAAGAAATCAAGTATGTAGAAAAATCCTATAGTTCATTTATGGGTTCATATGTTGTCTTTTGCTTCAAATTAGAAGGAAATAAGGAAAAACCGATTAGTTTGTATCATGACGATGAAAAAATAATAGATATGATTATTGAGAGTGCCATAATTAATAATTATATAGATTTAGCAAATTACTATTCCCGTGATGCATTTAGCATAAATGAACAGGTGTCTCAAAAACATGATTGAAAGCCCGATTGCATTGTTCCATATTCTATGTGACATTTACGATTTTGAGTAGGAAGACAGGATAAGGATGAGTAGCTTAATTTTGTGAAGGGGGAGGTTCTATTTTGGATATTAACAAGATGAAAGTTTTATCGTTTGAGGAGCTGCGTGCTTTATATAGAAAATTCTTAAATAGCCTGGATTATAAACAAACAACAATCGACACTTCTTACTCTGATTCCTTCTATCTTTGGAAAAAAGAGAGTAAAGATCTCTTCTGGAATGTAGTAACCTCTCCTGATTTTGAGAGTGTGGCAAAAGAGGCATTATTTAAAGCTCTTACTGAGAATTCGACGGGTAACGTTAATTCACTTGTTAGCAGTTACATGTCTCATCTAAGAAGATTCCGCTTGTTTTTGTCATCAGATGGGGCTATGGATCCGGTTGAGATTAAACAACCAATTACAGTAATACCAACACATATGAGTCGGGAAATAATAATCAACAAAATGTATGTTGGAGGTTATTTGTTAGAGGGAGATAATATAGGTCACGAAATCATAAACTTATATAAGGCGGATGATGGAAAAAACTATATTTATCTCAATTCACAAGGAACAATAGAATTATCTCATGGAAGCAATAGAATAACAGTTTTGATGGTACGAAAGTTTGCTTCGAAAATATATAAAATACTAGCCAAGGCTGAGGGGATTACGATTCTCGATTTTGCCAATAGTAAACTCCCGCGAAAAGAGCGCTATAAAGGACAAGTTGCATTAGGACTGGTCTATGGTGGAGTAAGCCTTGTTGATCTATTTAATGAGAATTCCTTTCGTGGTAGTCTTGAAGATGAAAAAAACGCTTATGCTACGTTTGTTGCGGATAGGGTTATTAAACCCAAAAATCAGATCTATATTACAGACGATGAATCTGTAAGCGGTGAGTACACTTTTTTTATTCGTACAAATAAAGGATTTGGCAAGCAAACATTAAGAGAGTTTTACCACGAAAATGAAAAGCCGGATTCTTTCACTGATTTGAATAGGATAATTGAGAACTGCGAGTTATGGGAAGATACTGATACAACACAGAAAGTTTCTGACTTACCTGAAATTAGAGTAGATCCATATTTTAATTTCCTAAAAATAATCAGGCAGGAAGATAATGAACTCGCTTTTTCAAATATGTTTGCTTACTTTTTTGATATAAATAGAGATGCTTTTTCCAGGTTTGCACGTGAAGTTTTATCTATCGATATACGCACAGACTTTATCATTGAAAGAGAAAAGAAAAATATTGACATATTAATTTCTGATAAAAGTAATACTATTGTAATAGAGAATAAAATCAAATCTAGCATTAATGGTATTAATGAAAGGCACGATATCTACAGCAATCAAGTACAGTCTCAGCTAAAAAAATACTATCAATTTGTTACAACTGATGCTGAGTATTGCAAGAAAACTGTGAACTGCTTTATTTTTTCACCAAATTACAACCGCATTGATTTGAGCAAGTTTTCCTGTGGTGAAAAATATACTGTGGTTTATTATCGAGAAATCTATAAT
This sequence comes from Bacteroidales bacterium, assembly GCA_012513315.1. Lineage (GTDB taxonomy): Bacteria > Bacteroidota > Bacteroidia > Bacteroidales > Dysgonomonadaceae > Proteiniphilum. The sequence continues at coordinate 3,001 of JAAZCL010000259.1, forward strand.
TTCTTTGTTGAAAATAGAAACATGTTTGATGAGGTGCCCTATTTTGAAGATTTTATTAATGCAATGTACAAGCATACAAAGGACTACGATAATGAGTTAGAGGAAGAAATGCAAAGAAGATTTCAAAATACTATTTTAAAGCAAAAAAGCATTAAGGGTTGAGTTAACCTAAGGAGGGCATGAATATGCATTTGGGTTTATTGGAAGACCGTAGAGCTAGAAATAATGAAATAAAGCTTGTCACTGCTGCTTTATATGAAGCAAAAGTTAAGGACGAGGAAATCCTGCGAGTTTTGATGAAGGTATGTAATGCAGATAGATAAGAGGCGACTAATGCGTTTCGTAATGAAAAGTTCATGTTGTACCCTTGCAGAGCATTGTATCAATACTTAATCCCAGAAAAAGGATTTGAAGAACATGACGCTGATGTAATAATAAATAGTAAGGCTAAACGTGTGTTGACCAGCAACAGGGAGCTAAGCAAATTATCACCTGCTAAGTTGTATGACGCAATAAATAAATAGTTAGGGGTAAATTAATGGCTAGACGAAATAAATATGATGTACTGGTTATACTTACAAATAATGCAGCTCTCATATGGAAAGAAGCTCGTGGTATTGCGCCGGATTCGGCAGCAGATAAGTTAGATGATGCTATGCTTGAATGGCAAAGCGAATTAACTATAACTTTGAGAATTTGGATTGATAAAGGTCTTGCAATGACTACAGGTGAACTGATTCTTGCACGTGCGAATCTAGGTGCAGTAGTTGAATCATGGCTGAAATTCTTTTACTGTGTTTATTATGATGATTATTGTAAGAACCCGATTACAAA
>JAAZCL010000026.1 GCA_012513315.1 Bacteroidales bacterium
ACCAATTGACCTCTATCCTAACATCGACTTGAATATCGTGTCGGTTATGACCACCTACTCGGGTGCAGGAGCGCAGGATGTGGAAGCAAACGTTACACGCCCGCTGGAGGATGTTCTTAATACTACGGAGAAGCTTAAGGAAATAACATCACAGTCGAGAGACGGGTTGTCTATGATTATGCTTGAGTTCGACTTCGGCACTGATATGAACGATGTAATGAACGATGTGCGAGATAAGGTGTCGCTGATATCTGGGTTTTTGCCCGATGGAACCGAAGACCCCATTATTCTGAAGTTCAGCTCAGACATGATACCAGTTGTAGTGCTATCAGCAACAGCAGAAGAGAGCTCGGATGCATTATATAAAATACTTGATGAGCAAGTAGCTAACCCTTTGAATCGTATTTCGGGTGTTGGTACTGTTTCTGTGGGAGGGGCTCCAAAACGTGAGATTCAAATTAATGTGGTACCAGCAAGGCTAGAGGCATATAATATGTCGCTTGAGCAAATTGCACAGGTAATTGCAGCTGAGAATGTGAACGTGCCTGCGGGTAACTTCGATATTGGTTCACAAACATACATGCTTAGGTTAGAAGGTGAGTTCAAAAATAGTGCCGATCTCAATAATATTGTTGTTGGTAACAGTATGGGTCGCCCCGTATACTTGAGGGATGTTGCCACTGTAAGTGATACATTAGAATCTCGTATACAGGAAAACTATACAAACGGCAGACGAAGTGCAAGTATAATAGTACAGAAACAGTCGGGCGCAAACACCGTTGCCATTGCCGACGCTGTTATGGCAGAGTTACCTGTATTACAAAAAACTCTTCCGCCTGATATCAAGATAGAGAAGGTAATGGATACGTCAGACTATATTAAAACATCAATTAACAGCTTGTTGGAAACAATATTGTTGGCTTTGATAATTGTGGGTATTATAGTTCTGTTTTTCCTTGGGAGGTGGCGCGCAACTATAATTATTATGGTTACCATTCCTATCTCTCTTATTGGCTCGTTTATTTACCTATATATGACGGGGAATACAATAAATATTATATCACTCTCGGCACTCTCAATTACCATTGGTATGGTAGTGGACGATGCTATTGTGGTACTCGAAAATATTACCTCTCATATAGAACGAGGTAGTAGGCCCAAGCAGGCGGCTGTATATGGAACCGAAGAGGTTTCACTTTCAGTAATTGCCTCAACATTAACAATTATTGCAGTGTTCTTTCCGATGACCATGGTTGGTGGATTTGCAGGTGTTATGTTTAAACAACTTGGATGGATGGTAACTATTATCATATCTCTATCGTTGATTATTTCTCTTACGCTTACACCAATGATGAGTGCGCATATGATGCGTTCGAGCAAAAAAACAAAGGTTAATAATTTCGACAAGTGGTATAATAAGAGAATTCTACCACTACTTGATAGACTAGACAGAAATTATGGACTTCTTGTTAATTGGGTAGCCAGGAAAAGAAGAACTACATTCCTTGCCGTTGTTGTTGTTTTTATAATTAGCGTAATTATTAGTGTCTTTACTCTTAAAACAGGGTTTATGCCTGAGTCGGACAACAACAGTATAGCACTTACAGTTGAAATGCCTACTGGAACACGTATGGAAGTTGCAAGAGAAGTGGGACATGAAATTGCTCAGGGCCTGAAGGATAAATATCCGGAGATTGATATTATTTCATTTTCAGTTGGTACTGCAAGTGACGACGACACATGGTCAGCAATGCAGGATAATGCTCCAAATATTATGACTTACACCATGCGTCTTGTTGAGTCTAAGTATAGAAACAGAACTATTTTTGATATTTCTGATGAGATTCGCACAGATCTGGCGGCAATGCCTGAGCTTCATAGATTTCAGGTACAACCAGGAGGAGGTAATATGGGAATGGCGTCAGGAAACAACGTGTCAGTTGAAATATATGGTTATGATCTTGCAGAGACAGACCTTATTGCTGCCGACATAAATAGCAAGTTGGCCGAGGTTGATGGTTTGAGAGATATAGTAGTTTCTCGTAAGGACTACAGAATGGAATATCAGATTCAATTTGATCGTGAAAAGCTTGCGTTAAACGGATTAAATATGGCTTCGGCCGCATCTGCTGTTAGAAACAGAATAAACGGTCTTGTAATGTCGCGCTATCGTGAAGATGGCGAGGAGTATAATATTCGTGTACGTTTTGAGGAGCAGTATCGTGAATCGATAGAGGATATTGAGAACATCCTGATTTATGCCCCAACCGGAGCGGGTGTTAGAGTTAGAGACCTTGGAACGGTGGTGGAAACTTCTTCGCTTCCGCAGATCGATAGGCAAGATCGTGAACGTATTGTAACTGTTACCGGTACTATTTACGGCAGGGCACTTAGTGAAGTGGTAGAAGATGTGGATGCTATTCTTGCACAAACAGTAATTCCATCTGGTATTCAAATTGAAGTAGCAGGTACGCTTAAAGATCAGCAAGAGGCATTTGGGGAATTGGCATTGTTGCTTTTAATTGTATCTATATTGGTGTATATTGTGCTTGCATCTCAGTTTGAGTCGCTTACGTATCCTTTTATGATTATCCTAACTGTGCCGTTTGCATTTACGGGTGGACTTCTCTTACTGGCTATAATAGGTGAACCGCTTGGTCTAATGGGGTACGTGGGACTGATTATGCTTGTGGGTATGGTTGTGAAAAATGCTATTGTGCTTATCGACTATATCAACCTTAATCGTGAGAGAGGTTTATCTATTATTACGGCTGTTGTACATGGAGGACGCTCGAGGCTGAGACCAGTATTGATGACCACACTAACAACCATTTTAGGTATGATTCCACTTGCAATTGGCACTGGTCAGGGGTCTGAGATGTGGCGTGCACTTGGTATAGCTATTATTGGTGGTATGACATTCTCAACAATTATTACACTTATTCTCATACCTGCACTTTACTCTATGATGGCGGGTTATGGTGTGCGTCGTAAACGTAAAAAACACCATGAAGTGGTTGTGGTAAATGCTAACTAAAAATGATAACTAAGAAAAAAAGATATTTATGAAAGCAGTAATGATATTAATAGACCAGGCGCACTACGATGAGATTGTAGGCGACCTGAGCTCACTAAATATACGTGGATTTACTTCTTGGAAAGAAGTGCACGGGAGAGGTAGTAAAACAGGTTTCCCACACTACGGTTCGCATGCCTGGCCTTCGGTAAACAATGCAATCCTCACGATAGTTGAAGATGATAGAGTGCCACACTTATTGAAGTATCTTAAAGACCTCGATAATGAGTCGCCCAACCTTGGCTTGCGTGCCTTTGTGTGGAATATTGAGGAGGCAATTTAAAATAACAGCTATGCAAATTATAAAAAGTATTCTCGATACAGATTTATATAAGTTTACCACAAGTTATGCATACTCTAAACTCTTCCCCAGAGCATTTGGGGAGTTTGAGTTTGTTGATAGGAGTAATGATAATTACCCGGAAGGATTTGACAAGCTGCTTAAAGATGAGTTAAACAAGATGTCGGAGTTGTCACTTACTATAGACGAAGAGAAATTTGTAAGGAAGAATATGCCATATTTACCTCCTACATATATCGATTTCTTGAAAGGTTTTAGGTTTGATCCGTCTGAGCTTGAGATATGGATGAATAACGGAAAGTTGCATATAAAAGCAAGTGGATTACTTTACAGAGTAACTCTTTGGGAAACTCCCATTCTGGCAACTGTTTCTGAGTTGTTTTTCAGGATTACCGGAAAGCATCCGGATAAAGAGTATATGGAGAATGCTGCTATTGAAAAGGCTGTGAAGATGAAAGAGCATGGTATTACTTTTTCTCTTTTTGGTATGAGAAGGAGGTTTAGTTTTGATGTGGAGGATAGGGTTACCGAACTGTTGAAGAAGCATGCTGGAGAGAGTCTTTATGGAACTAGTAATGTGTATATGGCATACAAGCATAATTTGAAGGTTTCGGGTACTCACCCTCATGAGTGGGTGCAGTTTCATGGATCAATTTATGGTTATAAAATGGCCAATTATATGTCGATGGAGGACTGGATAAATGTGTATGATGGCGATTTGGGTACGGTGCTTACGGACACCTATACAACTGATGTTTTCCTTCGTAATTTTAGTAAGAAGCATGCGTCACTGTTCACTAGTTTAAGGCATGATAGTGGAGATCCGCTTGTGTTTGTCGATAAGGTTATAAAACGATATGAAGAGCTTAGAGTGGACTCAAAACTTAAGTATCTTGTATTTTCTGATAGTCTTAATGTTGATAAAGTAATACAGATAAAGGATTATTGCGGAGATCGTATTGGTGCAACTTTTGGTATTGGCACTAATTTAACCAATGATGTTGGTCATAATATCAAGAGTATGAATATTGTAATGAAGCTCTTTAGGTGTAAGATGACTGCCAAAGAGGAGTGGCAAGAGTGTGTGAAGCTATCGGATGTGGAAGGTAAGCACACCGGAAGTGAAAGGGAGATTGCTCTTGTGAAGGAGACTTTAGGACTTAGCTAGTAGTTAAACGTATAACTATACCTGCTGCTGTTTCCTGCACCATCTGTGGCGGTGAAAATGAGTGTTTGCTTTTCTCCTTTTGACAATCGTTCATCATCAAATTGATAAGTATATATTGTTGATTTTGAGTCGTGTGTAAACAGTACAAACTCACCATTAATCTCTCCTCTGAATGATGAAATTCCACTTAGGTTATCAGAAAGCCTTACTCGTATTCTTTTTTGACTTGCCCAATTCTCAGGAGCAAGTGGTGTTATTGTGGGAGCAACTTTATCGGCTGTAATAGCATATTTATCGCCCAGCTCTCTAACAGATAGTGACAGTCCACCTTGGTTGTATTCTCCTCCTACCCAGCTTTCAGAACCATTGCTGTTGATTCTTACAACGCCATAGTTGTTTCTGTTTTGCAATGTATCTGTGTTTATTTTAATCCAAACATTGGCGCTGTTGTGTAGTGGAATGGGACTATCATTTATTTGATGAACATCGGAGAAGTATTTGCTGTTATGTGTTTTATCATACTCGAAGCAGAAATTAGAATATAAGTTGCCTCTTGGGATTGAAAGAGTGAAGCCCCTATCTATAAATGAGTTGTTAAGGTTCCACGTCATGAAGTTGTCACATTCTGCTGGAGTGGGTATTGCTTGCTTAACACCATTTACTTTGAAATTATATTTTAGCGTGTTGCCATAGTGATCTTCTAACTCATATCTTAAGTTATATACCCTTTCTTCATTAATATCGATAAATCCATTATTTACGGAATCATAAAATGGTAAGGTGTTGCCTGGTTCTATAAAAGATTTCATATAAAAGGAGCGTTGTAGTTTCCAGTCCTCAAAATCTACAAATGAATTTAGCATTCGTGTTTTATCGAAGGGATATCTTCTTATAGTGCTACTAAACACTTGTGTTTCATCTACAATGAGGCGTATGTGCTTAACTCCATATATGTTACTCTGACCATTCATGCGGTCGTATGCTTTCACTCCAACACCTATTCTGCCCCATGCATTTAAGGTTCTGCCAAGTGCAAGTGGATTGCCGTTGCCATCCTTGCTTATATTTATTCTTGTTGGATTATTGCTGCCATTTAATATGCCTTTGCCCGATTTTGGATAAAAGGCAATACCCCTTAAGTCGGGTTTTTGAGTATCGCTAATTGGCGATAAAAATTCTAGTGCATCAAGTGGATGCTCACTTCTGGTATCTCTTATTTCGAAATGTAAGTGTGGCCCACCAGAGCTGCCGGTATTGCCACTTAGCGCTATTTGTTCTCCACGTTTTACTGGAAGTGTACCTTCGCCAGGAAAGAGATTTACATTGAATCTCTCTTGTTCATATTGCTTCTCTTTAACCCAGTTGGCTATTTCTTTTGAGAAGCTGTTGAGGTGCGCGTATACACTGGTGTGACCGGTGGAAGGGTGTGTAACATAGAGTGCAAGTCCGTAACCTCCCGGCGCTACGCTTATTCTGGATACGTATCCATCTTCTATTGATACTATTGGTTTGTTTACCGCTTGCTGGGTTTTAAAATCGATTCCTGAGTGAAAATGATTGCTCCGGAGTTCTCCAAACCCACCGCTAAGGGCAGGGGGTACGTTAACAGGATATCTATATGTTTGAGTATATGATGTTAAGGTTGAAAATATATGTAGTGTTATAAGCAGAAGTGGCAGTTTCAATAGTTTCATTATAAGTGGTTTTGTCAGTTTAATGCTTTTGTCTATCCCGATTTGTTGGGGTTATTAATATCGGTTTTAACTGTTTTGTTGAATAATGTAGTGTTAATAATATCCTTGGCTACTTCAAACTTCGACTTTAAGCTAAATGTGGTTTTATCGCCCTGATTTGATATTATTGTTATTTTGTTTGTGTCTAAACCAAACCCTGCACCGGCATCGTTTAGACTATTAAGTACGATATAGTTGAAGTTTTTCTTTTCAATCTTCTTTATTGCATTATTCTCTTCGTCGTTGGTTTCAAGAGCAAAGCCAACTATTATTTGATTGTCTTTTTTTATTTTTCCTAAAGCAGCAGCTATATCGGGGTTGGGAGTTAGTTTTATTGTTATATCCTCATTATCATTGCGTTTAATCTTGGTGTCTTCCTGTTGTGTTGGACGATAATCTGCAACCGCAGCCGATAATATTGCAACATCCATTTGGGGGAAAGCACTAATTGAAGCGCTATACATTTCGTTTGCAGACTCCACATCAATCCTTTTTATGTTTGGATGAGTTATGTTTAATGCTGTTGGTCCTGTTACAAGTATAACTTCAGCTCCTCGATTTGCACACTCTTCGGCAATGGCAAAGCCCATCTTTCCTGATGAGTAGTTTCCTATAAACCTTACAGGGTCTATCTTTTCATAGGTGGGACCGGCTGTGATCAGTACTTTTTTTTTAAGCAGGTTTTTTTCAGATACATTTTGATACTGCTCTGTTATAGTTTTACCCTTTTCTATTACAGTTTGACTCCACTCCGTATTTGTTTGATCCTGCTCGGTGTTTGTTAGTTCTAGTTCTGCTTTAAAGTAAGCCTCGAGTATCTTTACAATATTCTCTGGTTCTTCCATACGTCCTTTTCCCTCTAGATGACTTGCCAGTTCGCCTACACCAGGGTCGATAATAATTACTCCATCACTTTGCAATTGTTTGATATTGCGTTGTGTGGTTACATGCTTAAACATGTCTAAATCCATTGCAGGAGCAACAAAAACAGGTGCTTTCATTGAAAGATATGTTGTAATTAACATATTGTCTGCTATCCCGCTTACCATCTTGCCAAGTGTTGATGCTGTTGCAGGTGCTATAAGCATTATGTCTGCCCAGAGGCCAAGGTCTACGTGACTGTGCCATGTGCCATCACCGGTAGCAAAGAATTCATTTATTACTGGTCTTCCAGATAGAGCAGAGAGTGTAACGGGTGTTATAAATTCCTTTCCTGCAGCAGTTATTACTATCTGCACTTCGGCGCCTTTTTTAATCAAAAGACGTGTAAGTATAGCCGACTTATATGCTGCTATACTGCCGGTAATACCTAAAACGATATGTTTTCCTTTTAACGACATATGTTGATTTTTACTATTACAAACTTACATAAAATTATGATTATGAACATAACTATTATTTATGAACATTCCAAAATGATGTATACAATATAGTGGTGTGTTAACTAATGGTAATCAGGCAGTCTCAGGCATCCAAATAAGTTAAATAATGGTAAATTCAATACTTCCTATGGTACTTTGCATTGCATAATACCATGCTTACTGTATATTTGTATCGTGATGTTATTTTATAACTGTTTTTACTAATAGTAAAAGAAAATGAATATAGAGAATACGCAGAGCCAAATGCGAAAAGGGGTACTGGAATATTGTATTCTTTCCATAATTAAAAAAGGTGAAGCATATCCTGGTGATATTATTGAAGAAATGAGAGGCGCCGGTTTAACTCTTCTGGAAGGAACACTTTATCCACTTCTTAATCGACTTAAAAATGCGGGTGTGCTTACCTATCAATGGGTTGAGAGCTCATCGGGACCTCCTCGCAAGTATTTTAGACTTACAGATAAGGGTAGGGATTTCTATGAACTCTTGGGAACTACATGGGATGAATTGGCAACGGGGGTAAACTTTTTGATTAAATCTGATAATTCCAAATAACATAAACAATGAAAAAAGTAATCAATATTAATTTTCAGGGACAGGTAATTGCAATTGAAGAAACTGCTTACGAAATATTGAATAAATATATTGTAAGTCTTAAAAAATACTTCTCTCATGAAGAGGGGGGTGATGAGATTGTTAATGATATTGAAAACCGTATTGCGGAATTATTCGGAAATCGTCTTAAGTTGGGTATAAATTGTATAACCGACGAGGATGTTGAGTCTATTATAAATAGTATTGGCAGACCCGAAGATTTTGATACTGAGTATGTCGAAAGTGAAAGGAAAGAGTCTGGGCCTTATGAAAATACTGCAAATGTATACTCTTCTGAAAGTACTTCATATGAATCGCAAAAGGAATCGAAATCGCTTTACAGAAATTCTAACGATAAAATTCTAGGTGGCGTTTGTAGTGGTTTGGCCCATTATTTTAAAACTGATCCGGTTTGGTTGAGGTTGATGTTTTTAATTTTCTTTGGATTTCTTTTCTGGGTTTACATAATTCTCTGGATAGTGCTGAAGGAAAAACAACTTGAAACTAATGTAACAAAGAAGTTATATAGAAACCCTACTGATAGGTATATAGGTGGTGTGTGTGGAGGTATTGCTGCCTATTTTAAGATTGATTCCTGGATTCCCAGACTGATCTTCTTATTACCTCTCTTTATAAATGTATTTGGAATATTATCTTTCTTTCCATTAAATCATTTTTTTGGAAATGGCAATTTTAACTGGAATGTAAATGGTAGTGTTGTATTGCTCTATTTTGTTTTGATGGCAATAATTCCTGAGGCTAAGAGCGTTAAGCAGAAGCTTGAAATGATGGGTGAAGAAGAGTATATCAGGTCTATTCGCGATAGAGTAAATGATAATTTAGCAAATACAAAAAATAGAGCGGATGATAATACATCAAATTACAACAGCAACTTAAATGCTAAAGATAAAGCTCATATTGTAGACTCTTCTCATGTTGCAGACTCTTCTCATGTTGCAGATTCTTCTCTTGTTGATTCTGAAAAAATGCCTCCCGAACCTCCATATTCTGAACCCATAATTGAGAGAGCCTCTTATAAATCAGAAAGATCGGGTTGCTTTAACCTTATTGTAGTATTTATAAAAGTAGCGTTTTTCTCTATAGTAGGGATTATTGGTTTAGCCATGTTAGCTGTTTTTTCAGGTTTAATCTTTGCAGGAGCACAACTAATACCTCTTAAATCACTGTTAATTGACCAAGGGTATGAGTCGACGCTTCTTATGATATCATTAATACTGCTTATATTTATTCCTATTGTAGCTATTGTAACTTGGATTGTGCGACGTGTAATGAAAACTAAATCTCGCCCTATAATAGGAGCAGTCGCAACCACATTATGGCTTTTTGGTGTTGCATTATCTGTAATCCTTACCGTAAAGGTTGTAGATAAATTTAATGTTGAGAGCTCGAGCGAAATAAATATTCCTATAATTGCCCCAGCATCAAATAAGCTATATGTTGAGATGGAGCCATACAAGGAAGATTATGCTGACTTTAAATATAAATCAGGCTTTGGGATTGACAATGAACTTGATAAGCTTCCTTTTACAAATATTGATGGTGACTCACTCCTATTCAGAAATGTAAATATGCATATTAGACAAAGTGTTGATTCCGTGTTTAATGTGAGACTAATATTTGCTACTAGTGGTAAAACATTGCGACAAGCTAAAAATGATACTGAAGAATTTAGTTACAATATTGTGCAGAATGACTCAATTTTATTATTACCCGAGTTTTTACTTGTGCCAGTGTCACAAGGGTTTCGTAATCAGAGTGTAACTGTTGAGATTGCAGTTCCTGCAGGTAAATCGATAGAGGTGAGCGATGCATTAAGAGAATACAGAAATAACGAACCACCGTCGGTTGCTAGAAAAAGGATAAGAAGCTACTCTAGTTCATATACACCCTACGTGCCTGCTTCATTACCTGAAACAGAAAACAATACAGTATTTCATTAATTCTATTATAATTTTCATTGTGTGTAAAGGAAGCTGTCCGTGAAGGATAGCTTTCTTTTTGAAAAGAAAAATAAATAAATATTGGGATGGGTCTGAAAAAAAAATTATCTTTGCAACTGCTAATCAAGAATATTATTAGCAAAAGAGCACAATAAGCGCAGGTGGTGAAATTGGTATACACGCTACTTTGAGGGGGTAGTGCCGGTAACGGTGTGTGAGTTCGAGTCTCATTCTGCGCACTTTCTTTTATTCTACATGAAAATTCTATCCTCAGAACAAATTCGTATTGTTGATGCCGAGACAATCAACAGAGAAGATATTTCTTCTCTTGAACTGATGAAAAGGGCAGCCACAGCATTCTGCGATTGGTTTACCAAGAAATACACAAACAAACATTCTTTAATAGTAATCTTTTCTGGTGTAGGTAATAACGGGGGCGATGGTCTTGTTATTGCTCGTATATTACATAAACGGGGGTATAATGTTGAAGTGTTCATTGTTGAGTATAAAGATAGTTACTCAGATGATTGTGCGCACAACCTGCGAAGAGTTAAGAAGGAAAAAATACATTGTAAAAAGATTCAGGATAAATTAGATATTCCTTTTATAGAAAAGTATGACATTGTTATAGATGGTGTTTTTGGTTTAGGTTTATCGCGAGAAGTAAAGGGTATTGCAGCAGATGTTATTGAAGTTATTAATGATTTTAGCAGTTTAATTGCAGGGTATTATAAAGCTCATGCTGGCTATTCTAAAGCTCATAAAAGTGTAATAAGTATTGATGTACCTAGTGGTTTGTTTTTAGATAAAAAGACTGATTTTGCTGTAAAGGCAAATGAAACCGTTTCTTTTCATACTCCAAAACTTGCACTATATCTTCCCGAAAACTATCTGTTTGCAGGTAATGTAACAATACTTGATATTGGCTTAAACGAACAGGCTATATCTGAGATTGAATCCAATTTATTCTTCACTGAAAGGAATGACATAAAAGCCTCTATAAAACCTTTATTAAAATTTGCTCACAAAGGAACTGAAGGACATGCATTAATTATTGGGGGTAGTATTGGAAAAATTGGCTCTGTATCTCTTGCAACTAAAGCGGCTTTGAAAATGGGGTGTGGACTGATAACTGCTTATGTACCTAAATGCGGTGTGAACATTATTCAATCTCAATTTCCTGAAGCAATGGTAATTGAAGATAAAGGAGATAAGCATATAAGTGAAATCAATTTTGAAATAACCCCTGATGCTATAGGTATTGGAATTGGAATGGGACAACATGAAGAGACAATTACTGCTTTTTATCAGTTTACAAAAAATTACAAAGGCCCAATGGTGATTGATGCTGATGGATTAAATGTTTTATCTAAACATCAAGAATGGTTGTCGATTATTCCACCTAAAACAATTTTAACTCCTCACCCTAAAGAGCTAATGAGACTTATTGGTAATTGGAGAGATGATTTTGATAAGATAAAGAAAACTGTAGAGATAGCACAGAGGTTTGATTTAATAATAATTATTAAAGGCGCTTATTCACTTATAATTGATTCTCAAAACATATATGTGAACAGCTCTGGTACAGCTGCACTTGCTACCGCTGGAAGTGGCGATGTTCTTACAGGAATGATTACAAGCCTGCTTGCACAAGGGTATGATTCTATGGATGCTGCAAGGGTAGGGACTTACATACATGGAATGACAGCTGATATCACTTCTCAATATATTCATCCTCGTACTTTTATTGCCTCTGATATAATTGATAATATTGGTAAGTGCTATATAAACTTAGATTCTTTATTTTAAAAATAGACCTAATCATTTGCGAGTTACATATTTATTATCTAATTTTGCACCTCATTTTGCCGATAGGCTCTTTAAGAAGTCGCATATAGCGCCTCGCCTCAGGTAAGTAACGTCAAGTTATTTTATATATGTACGTAATTGTAGATATTCAAGGTCAACAGTTTAAAGTTAAACAGGACCAAAGATTATTCGTCCACAGAATAAATGCCGATCAAGGTAGTGAAGTGGAGTTTGAGAAAGTAATGCTAATAGACAATGAAGGTGCTATAACAGTTGGTACACCAGTTGTTGAAGGAGCAAAAGTAGTTGTTGAAATTCTTTCTCATCTAAAAGGTGACAAAGTGTTAATCTTCAAGAAGAAAAGAAGAAAAGGGCACAGAAAATTAAACGGTCATCGTCAACAATTTTCAGAAGTAAGAGTTAAATCAATTATTGCTTAATCAGTTAAAATTAGAAGAAAATGGCACATAAAAAAGGAGTTGGAAGCTCGAAAAACGGCCGTGAATCGCATAGTAAACGATTGGGCGTTAAAATGTATGGTGGTGAATCAGTGAGAGCTGGTAATATTATAGTTCGTCAACGCGGAACACCTCACCGTGCTGGAGAGAATGTTGGTGTTGGAAAAGATCACACATTATTCGCACTAAAAGACGGAGTAGTGGTATTTCGCAAGAAAAGGAATAACCAATCATACGTATCGGTACAACCATTTGCAGAGGTTGCAGCAGAGGCTTAAAATATAGAATATATTTCTATTGATTTAAAAGGGTGACTTCACATTGTGGAGTCACCCTTACTATGTGCGCCGTGCATGATACTTAACTTGGTGGTGAAAGTCCACTATGGGGGGATGCAGGCTGAGGGTTCACCCCAAAAGTGTAGAAAAGATGAAAGCACGAATAAGAGAGCTTACATCTCGAAACAACGGATGCTTGGTTGCGCCGAAGGCTACCCATGGTAATTTGGAAACAATAGAAACGAATAAGAAACAAGATGGCTAATCTCATTAAATTGGGTATCAACAGATACAAGGCGTATGAGTGGCCGAATACCAGAAAGGGGTGGTGTGAGAGGTCGGAAAACGAAAGTAGGAAGAAAACTACTTCGTTTTCCTCCTACTCGATTATTGGCTATTGATGAATGACAGTAGCTATTCTATTAGTTATTTATGACGTCCCTTTAAAATTTCTTCAATATCTTCTAACTTCTGGTTTTTAGTCTTAAGTAAAATTAAAAAGTGATAAAGAAGGTCGGCAGCTTCATTTTTAAATAAGTCGAGGTTATTATCTTTAGATTCTATAACCAGTTCAACAGCCTCTTCTCCCACCTTTTGTGCTACTTTGTTTACACCTCTGGCAAAAAGTTTTGCTGTATACGAAGTTTCATCATTATCAGCTATTCGTTGCTCAATTATGTTTTCTAGTTTATATAAAAAGCCTTTAGGTGTCTCTTCATTAAAGCACGTAGTAGAGCCAGTGTGGCAGGTCGGACCCTGAGGAAATGCTTTTATCAATAACGTATCGTTGTCACAATCCTGCAGTATCTCATCCACCAGTAGATAGTTTCCAGACTCTTCTCCTTTTGTCCACAGTCTGTTTTTTGTGCGACTAAAAAATGTAACTTTGCCTTCAGCTATTGTTTTATCTACTGCTTCTTTATTCATGTAGCCGAGCATGAGAACCTGCATTGTATTGGCATGCTGAACTATTGCTGGTACTAATCCGTTTATTTTCTCGAAATCTAAACTCATCTTATTGCGATATTTTGTTCTTTTAAATAATCTTTTAAAGCAGGTATGGCTATTTCATTAAAATGGAAAACTGATGCTCCTAGGGCTCCACTTGCTTTTGTTTTATTGAAAACCTCTGCAAAATGGCTCATATTGCCAGCTCCACCAGATGCAATTACAGGGATGTTTAGTGCTTTAGTAACTTGATCAGTTATATCAATTGCAAAACCTGATTTCATACCATCGTTATTCATGGAAGTTAACAAAATCTCACCTGCACCAAGCTTCTCTCCTTTAATTGCCCATTCCACAGTGTTGAGATGCGTAGACGTACCGCCTCCGTGAGTGTATACAATCCATTCTCCATTCGTTTCAAGTTTGGTGTCAATAGCAAGTACAACACACTGACTACCAAATTGCTCTGCTAATTCTGCGATAAGTTGAGGACGCTCAACTGCAGAAGAGTTTATGCTAACCTTATCAGCACCAGCTTTTATTATTGCACGCGCATCTTCTACTGATTTAATTCCCCCACCAACAGTAAATGGAATATTAATCTCTTTCGCTACATGCTTTACAAGTTCAGTTAAGGTCTTTCGATTCTCAACAGTTGCAGTTATATCCAAGAAGACCAACTCATCAGCTCCCTCATTGACATACCTTTTGGCCAGTTCTACAGGGTCGCCCGCATCACGTAATCCAATAAAATTTACACCTTTCACAGTTCTGCCATCTTTTATGTCTAGACAGGGAATTATTCTTTTTTTAAGCATATTATTTCAATCTTAATTTAGAGTTCCGTAAACACATATATTATATTAAACCTTATCGAGAGTAAAGTTATACTATTTCTCGCAATGTCATTTTAGCTACCATTGTTTAAAATAAACCGTTCTAACTCTTTTAAGCTTATTCTACCCTCATAAATAGCCTTGCCAATAATTGCTCCTTCACAGCCAATCTGCTCAACAAGCTTTAAATCTTCAATAGAAGTTACACCACCACTTGCAATTAGTTTTACTTCTGTTTTAGAGATAATCTCCTTATACAATTCATTAGAAGTACCTTGCAGCATTCCATCCTTAGAGATGTCTGTACAAATAACATATGAAATGCCTTCTTTCTCGTAGTCTTTTATAAAATTGACAACATCCATATCCGATTGCTTTTGCCATCCATGTGTTGCTATCATACGGTTATTGCTGTCGGCTCCCAATATTATTTTTTCATTGCCATACTTTGCAAGCCAGTCTAAAAAAAGCGTTCTGTTATGAACAGCAATACTTCCACCGGTTACTTGAGAGGCGCCATTCTCAAATGCAATCTCAATATCTTTATCAGATTTAATACCACCACCAAAATCAATAATCAGTTTTGTTTTAGAGGCAATTTCATTAAGTATTCTTTGATTTACAATATTGTTTGATTTTGCACCATCTAAATCTACCAAGTGCAAGTACTTAATACCACTAGCTTCAAACTCTTTTGCCACTTCAAGAGGATTCTCGTTGTAAATCTTTTGTGTGTTGTAATCACCTTTGGTAAGCCTCACACATTTTCCATCAATTATATCAATAGCAGGAATTATTCTCATATTCAAATTCAAAGTTCAAGAAAGTTTTTTAATATTTTGTCTCCAGCCTCACCCGACTTTTCAGGATGAAATTGGGTAGCATAAAAGTTGTCTCTACGTAATGCTGCACTAAAAGGTGTTATGTAGTTGCATTTAGCAATAGTATATTCACAAACACCCGCATAATAACTATGAATAAAATAATAAGAATCATTCTCATTAATGCCGTGAAACAGAGGGGTGGATAGATCTGATATATTGTTCCATCCCATATGCGGAACAATATCACTAGGTGGAAATATTTTCACATCAGTATCAAATATCCCTAGGCATTCTACATCACCTTCTTCAGTATGCTGACACATAAGTTGAAGCCCTAGGCAGATACCCAATGTTGGTTGAACAAGAGACTTAATAGTTTTGTCTAAACCTTTATTCTTTAGATGTTTAATTGCTGAGATTGCATTTCCTACTCCTGGAAATATGACATTCTCGGCACTCATTATTTCTTCGTGCCTATTCGTTAAAATTGATTCATAACCTAACCGATCGAGTGCATTTTTTACCGAAGTTATATTACCAGCATTATAATCTATAATTGCAATCATAATTACAGCATTTTAGTGTTATGATGTTTTTTTACCATCTTCTGAAATTAAAAAGTGCCTTTAGTACTCGGAATACCACCCTCCTCACCTCGTTTAACTGCCATTTTAATTGCTCTTGCAAACGCTTTGAATATAGACTCTATTTTGTGATGCTCATTTTCCCCTTCGGCCTTAATGTTAAGATTACATTTAGCATTATCACTAAAAGATTTGAAGAAATGCATAAACATGTCGGTAGGCATATCACCTATAAACTCACGTTTAAAATCTACATCCCACATCAACCAGGGGCGACCACCAAAATCTAATGCTACCTGAGCAATGGACTCATCCATGGGCAGAAGAAAACCATATCTTTCAATCCCTTTTTTCTTACCCAACGCTCTAAGGAACGCTTCTCCAAGAGTAATACCAACATCCTCAATTGTGTGATGCTCATCTATGTGCAAATCGCCTGCAACCTTAACTGTAAGATCGATATTACCATGTCGTGAAATCTGATCAAGCATATGGTCAAAGAAACCTAAGCCAGTTGAAATATCACTTTTACCACTACCATCTAAATTAACTTCAATCTCAATTTGAGTTTCTGAAGTATTTCTATTCACCTTAGCTCTACGTGGTTCAGACTTTAAAAAGCGATATATATCACCCCAGCTTGTAGTTGTTAGCGATGCATTAGTCTTTAATTCATTACTTAATATAATTGACTTACACCCCATATTGACAGCTAGTTGAGCATCAGTTAGTCTGTCTCCAATAACAAAAGAGTCAGATATATTATAATCACCTTTCAGATAATGCGTAAGCATTGCGGTGCCAGGCTTGCGGGTTGGCAATTTATCTTGAGGTAAAGATTTATCTATTAATATCTCACTAAAGACTACACCCTCATTTTCGAAAGCCTTTATTATCTTGTTATGAGCAGGATGAAAAGTATCCTCAGGAAAAGAAGAAGTCCCCAAACCATCCTGATTTGAAACCATCACCAATTCATACTCAAGTTCATTAGCAATCCGCGAGAGATATTGAAACACCCCTGGATAAAACTCAAGCTTCTCTAAGCTATCAATCTGTTCATCTTCAGGCTCAACTATAAGCGTACCGTCTCGATCAATAAAAAGTACCTTTTTCATTTTATATTAATAATTTTGTAAAACTTCAATTAATTGTGCATTCTCTTCAGGAGAACCAACAGTTATTCGTATGCACCCCGGAACCACACTGTCTCTGTTCCTTACAACTACTTTATTCATTACCAGGTAGTTGTAAACATCACCTGCATCGTTCATTTTCACTAAAAGGAAATTAGCATCAGAAGGATAAATATGTTTCACAAAAGAAAGATTAGATAGCTCCTTTACAAGTAAATTACGTTGCTCAAGAATTATATCAACTCTCTCTTCAAATATCTCTGGTTCTGAAAGCGCATTTAAAGCCTCTTGTTGATTAAAACCACTTACATTATAAGGAGGTTTGGTATTATCCATTAAAGCAATTATATCTTTATGAGCATACGCAACACCCACACGAGCCTTTGCCATCGCCCAAGCCTTACTAAAAGTTTGCATTACAATAAGGTTTGGATACTTGTTTATCGCACTTATAAAGCCCTCTGAATCGCTAAAATCGATATATGCCTCATCCACCACTACAATTCCGTTAAACTGATCAAGTATCTTTTCAATATTCTTTAAATTATTGCCTGTGGGATTATTAGGAGAGCAAATGAAAATACATTTTGCAGATTCAGAAAGAATAAGCTCAGTGTTCAGTTCAAACTCATCATTAAGCGGAATTCTTATGAGATTCACATTATTGATGTTGCCCGAAACCTCATACATACCGTAGGTGGGAGGACAAATTATTACACTATCCTCCGAAGGTTCACAAAATACCCTGTACACTAAATCTATAACCTCGTCGCTACCATTACCAATAAATATATTCTCAAAAGGAATATTATTTCTACTAGATAGCGCCTTTTTCAACTCTCTTTGGTGAGGATCAGGATATCGATTTCTTTCACCAAAAGGATTTTCGTTTGCGTCTAAAAAGATACCCTCATTACCTGTAAACTCATCACGTGCGCTAGAGTAGGGCTTTAATTCCCAAATATTGGGTCGAACCATAGATTTCAATTCAAATTTCTTCATCTGCATCTATTATGTCTGTTTGCTTTATTTGTTTATCTGTAACTGCACCTACTCTAAGCGTCATTGCATTTTTGTGTGCATATAATTGTTCCGCCTCAGCCATAGTTTCAACTGCTCCGCCTATCGATAAAATTCCCTGTTCATCTAACTGCTGAAATGTAATCTTTTTCACAAAACTATCAAGAGATACTCCACTATAACTTTTTGCAAATCCACTTGTAGGAAGAGTATGATTTGGTCCGCTAGCATAATCTCCGGCACTCTCACAGCTCCAGTTGCCCAGAAATACCGATCCTGCATTTGTAACATCTCTACTTACCAATGCGGGATTCTCTACGGCAAGTATAAGGTGCTCAGGCGCATAAAGATTGCTGAATTCAATACACTCACTTATGTCTCTAAAGAATATACACCTACTGTTTTTTAATGCCTGTGCAGCAATATCCTGACGAGGCAAAGCAGCTAATTGAATATCAATTTCTCTGTTAACAGCCTTAATAACTTTTTTAGATGTCGATAAAAGAATAACCTGACTATCAGGACCATGCTCCGCTTGTGAAAGTAAGTCGGCAGCAACAAAAGTGGAATTACAAGTTTCATCTGCAATTACCAGCACTTCGCTGGGGCCGGCAGGCATATCTATTGCAACACCGTAATATTGTGCCGATCGTTTTGCCGCCATAACATACTGATTGCCCGGGCCAAATATCTTATCAACTTTAGGAATTGAATCAGTTCCAAAAGTCATTGCCCCAATTGCCTGAATGCCTCCCAGTGCAAATATCTTTGTGATACCAGCATACTTGGCCGAATATAGAATTGCAGGATCAATATTACCCTCGTTATCGGGAGGAGTACACAAAACAATTTCTTTACACCCCGCTATCTTGGCAGGAATTGCAAGCATTAGCACTGTTGAAAAGAGTGGGGCAGTACCACCGGGAATATATATACCTACTCGTTCTATAGCTCGTGCCTCACGCCAGCAAACAACTCCAGGGGCTGTCTCTACCTTTCGTATCTCTTCCTCTTGCGATTTGTGAAACCTTTCAATGTTTTTGCTAGCAACATCAATAGCCTGTTTTAATCTTTCTGAAATCAGTTCAGACGATTTCTCAATTGTCTCTTCACCAACAATAAAAGAGTCTTGATTGGGGAAATCAAACTCTTGGCTGTAGCTAAGTACTGCCTTATCACCCTTTCTGTGGATATTATAAAATATTTTCTCAACCGTTTTCATAAGCTTTTGTTGCTTAATCATTGGTCTAGTTGCCAGCTTCTCCCATTTAGATCTGGAGGGATTCGATATTGTTTTCATATTTATATTAACTAAATAGTTCACTAAAGTTAGACTATTTCTCGGTATGGCATAATTCAAGTAAACTTGTTTTGTTTACTCTTAAAGAATCATTTTTTCAATAGGTATTACAAGAATTCCTTCTGCACCCATTCTCTTTAGCTCATCAATAATCTCCCAAAAATCATCGTCATTAATAACAGAGTGCACACTGCTCCAGCCCTTATCGGCTAAAGGGAGTATACTAGGAGAGCGCATACCGGGCAGCAATTTAATGATATCAGGAATTACCTCATTTGGAGCATTAAGCAAAACATACTTCTTGCCCTGTCCGTTTTTATAAGCCTTTATTCTAAAGAGCAACTCTTCAAGCAATTGTTTCTTTCTATCCGATAGGTTCTTATTGCTTATTAATACGGCCTGACTCTTTACAACGGTTTCAACCTCTTTCAAACCATTCATTATAAGCGTACTGCCCGTACTTACAATGTCAAATATCGCATCAGCAAGTCCAATTCCCGTTGCAATCTCCACACTACCACCCAGTTCCTCAATAGATACATCAATACCCTTTTGGGTGAAAAACTTCTCTAGAATCTTTGGATAACTAGTTGCAATGCGTTTGTTTTCAAAGTACTTAAGATCATCATAAGTCTCATCCTTAGGAATTGCAAGCGAAAGGCGACAATTACTAAAACCCAATTCCTCAACAATGTCTACATTCTTATCTTTCTCCCACACCTCATTTTGGCCAAGAATACCAATATCAGCCACCCCTTGCTCAACATATTGTGGAATATCATCATCGCGTAAAAAAAGTATCTCCATTGGGAAGTTCCCAGCCTCAGTTTTCAGTTTACGCGTACCGTTAGATATACGTATACCGCACTCCGTGAGTAGGTCAATCGACTTTTCACTTAGACGACCACTCTTTTGAATTGCTATTTTTATCTTTTCCATCTTTCGTTTCTTTAAGAATATATAATTTAGTTCTCTAAGTATATATAATTTCGCTTCTTTAAATTTATATAAAACAAAAAACCCGACTGATTTAATTCAGACGGGTGTATAAATATTTCCTACAGGATTGCACATATCTATCTCAACTCGCCTGACTGCAAGTATCAAAATGATGATGATGGAATCTGTTTACTTTCATTTTTACTATTATTATACGGCAAAGATAATAGAATTATTTAAAACAACTCATAATTGGTCTTATTTATTTTTAAATCACAGTTTGAGGATAAGTGAACTATTTCGTTAAATTCAGTGCACTATTTCTCTAACTTCAGTGTACCCCTTCCTTAACTTCAGTGAATCATTTCGTCTAACTAAAATTTCCCTAAAATGAATAGAAAAAATGAGTTGACTATCTGAGCTTGACGTTTTTTTATGTAAGTTTGCAAACGATGAAAGAAAAACTATTTATATCTCTGCTTACGTGGGCAATCTGTATAGTATTTGCCTTTCCTCAGGCTCGTATTATCATGCCTGATTCATCACAGATATCAACCAATCCCGACTCGTTATTTCGGCCTCAAACAGAAGCGGGGCAAAGTCTACAACTCAATCATCTTATTCATGATCATGGTGCAGAAGCAGATTCACTTATTGAATTGGCTCAAATGACAACATGGACAATAAATCGGCGCACAGGTGAACGGTTTACAACAACACCCGATACGTTGCTTTATAATTATCAGCACTCTACGCTTCCCGAGGGGCAATCGGTAGCTATGGGATTTCTTGCACCACTCGGATCACCCGCTTTCTCAAAAATATTTTTCGATCGTTCTGAGTCAGACCATTTTGTATTTAATGAGCCTTACTCTTACTATTTAAAAACCCTCGAGAATCAGCGCTTTATAAACACACGTGTACCATACTCCCGATTAGATTATCAGAGAAGCGGCAATAAGCAGATGAGAGAAGAGAGGTTTGGTGCACTGTTGACATCTAACTTTGGGCAAAGCTTAAATGTTGGGCTCGATGTAGATCTACTAAGCTCCAAGGGTTTTTACTGTTCACAAGCTGTTAAACACAACAACTTCTCGCTTTTCGGGAATTATATCAGCGATAGGCTCGAGGGGCATGCATTTATGAATATAGGCAAGATTAGTAATTTCGAGAACGGAGGAATTACAGATGAAACCTTTATAACCGATCCCGAGGCTATACAGCAAAATTTCACTTCCAGAGACATCCCTGTTAAGTTCACAGACACCTGGAATACAGTCAGGAACAACAGATTCTTTCTATCGGGAAGATATAATCTAGGATATATTGATACACCAACCGACTCGCTTCATCAGGGCAGAGGCGACTTTATACCAATTGCAAGCATAGGATTCTCATCTCATTATACCCAGCAATATCGCAGGTTCTTGTCGCACGATACAGCA
This sequence comes from Bacteroidales bacterium, assembly GCA_012513315.1. Taxonomy (GTDB): domain Bacteria; phylum Bacteroidota; class Bacteroidia; order Bacteroidales; family Dysgonomonadaceae; genus Proteiniphilum. The sequence continues at coordinate 21,793 of JAAZCL010000026.1, forward strand.
TACGTTAATGTAAATGGACTGCAGATGCAAAGAATAGATCAGTTTTATCCAAATAGTTTTTATAGCACAGCAGTTGACGATAGCATTAAATATAGCTCTTTTAAAAATACCGTTTCGCTAAGTCTACGCGAAGGCTTTAAAGATTGGGTTAAATTTGGTCTTACAGGCTTTCTTGAGTACGACTTAAGAGATTACACTATGCGCCACTTAGAGGATTTAACTTTCAAAACGCACAAAGAGAGTGCCGTTACTCTTGGCGGGGTATTAAGTAAACAACAAGGAGAAAATCTGCTATTTAATGTTCATGCCGATATAGGTGTGCTGGGTGTGAATCTTGGAGAGTTTAGAGCAATTGGTAATGTAGAAACAGGTTTTTATATTGCCGGAAGGCGCACTTCTCTCTCTGCAGAGGCATATATCAAGAACTTAAGACCTAAATATCTGCAAAATAATTATCAATCAAAATATTTCAATTGGAATAACGACTTTGGAGATACCCGAAGGGTTTATTTAGGTGGCAAGCTATTAATACCGTTTACCAACACCCTGTTAAGTGCCGGCGTCGAGAATCTGCAGAACTATATATATATTGATGCAGACAGAAATATAGCACAAGAGAGCGATAACATACAGGTACTCACTGCACGTGTAGAGCAGAACATAAGTCTGGGAGTTTTCCACTGGGACAATCAAGTTGTATATCAAAAATCCAGTAATCAAATGGCAATCCCACTTCCTGAGTTGAGCATATATTCAAATATGTATTTAAAAGCCAAAATCGTAAATGAGCTTACATTGCAGTTTGGTGTAGATGCACATTACCACACCAAATATTTTGTACCTGGATACGAACCAGCTTTGTTGCAGTTCTATAACCAACAAGAGAAAGAGATAGGCAACTATCCAATATCAACAGTATACCTAAATATGCATTTAAAGCAGACTCGCTTTTTCTTAATGTTTTATAATGTTGCATCTAAAGTTATTAAGCCACAAGAGTATTTCTCAATACCAGACTATCCTGTAAACCCTTTTGGACTGAAGCTAGGCATCTCTATCAACCTTCTTAATTGATAATTAAAAGATTTATTGATCTCAATGATTTCAAAAAAACGACTTTATATCTACGTTATTTTGCTAATTATAGTTGTAATAACTATGATTATGCTTAGAAACACCCTTACAAAAAAATCAAATCACAGAGAGATAAACGATTATAACGAGATAATGAAACGAGGCGAGATGAACGTGGTAACCGACTATAACACAATTGGCTACTTCATTTCGGGTGATACTGTTCAAGGCTTTCAATATGAACTGATAAATGCACTAGAGGAAGAGTGGGGAATACACATAAACATATTTCTAGAGAATAATCTCCAAGACAATCTAACTGGCTTACAAGAGGGTAGGTTTGATTTAGTTGCACGAAGCATACCTGTTAACAGTGAACTTAAAGGCAACTTCAGCTTCACAGAACCATTAATACTAAATAAGCTTGTATTAGTGCAGCGTAAGTTGCAATACAACGATAGCGTCCAACCATTAAGGCAACACCTTGAGCTAGCTAAAAAAACTATTCACGTTGCCGAGGGTTCACCTTCAATTCTCAGACTTAATAATCTTTCGCACGAAATTGGAGACACCATATTTGTAGTACAAAATACAACCTACGAGGCAGAGCAACTAGTAATGATGGTTGCCTCTGGCGAAATTGAATATACTGTATCCGACGAAAAGGTGGCCTTACAACTTTCTGAAGAACTGCCCGAAATAGATATTGAAACCGATATCAGCTTCACTCAAATTGAGTCTTGGGCCATAAGAAAAGATTCTCCCATACTTTTAGATAGCATTAACAGCTGGCTAACTCGATTTAAGGAAACCCGCGAATTTAAAAACTTAATTGCAAAATACTATTGACCTTAAAAATAAACACTATTAATCTTCAAATAAATACTAGCCTTAACAAAAAAAAGAGCGACTGCCCCTAATTAGCAATCGCTCACAAACTAAAGAATTTATCTTCTGTTTCCCGTAGCACGTCTTCCACTTCGATTTACATCACGAATGCTATCCTGCCTTTTTGTACGTAGCTCTTTCCATTCCTCAAGTTTTTCTTTACCAATAATAGCTTCAATTTGAGCATCATTTTCGGCAATTGCTTTAGCTCTCATGTCCTGCATTTCATTTCTGCGAGCTTCTCTGTCCGTTTGTAATTCTTCTCGCATTGCTCTGTTTGCCTCAATCTGCTTAGCTCGTTCCTCATCATTTTTTTCAAATAAAGCCTTAAGCTTTGAAGACTCTTCTGCAGAAAGCTTTAGTTCCTTTTCCATAAGCTCAGCCCTATCTTTGGCTGTCCAGCTTCTTCTGGCATTATTGTTTTGTGCAGATAATGAGAAGCTCAATGTTAATAGGCCAATTAAAGCCAATAGTGTAAACTTTTTCATACTTCTAATTTTTATGAGTAAATAAATAAACAATATCTGATAGTAAGACGACGAAATTTAGCCAATAGTTTAATCATAAAAAAATATATGTCATTGATTATCTGTATTTAATTGCTAATAATAAGGTATATGAAAGATATTTTATGCACTTTTGTAGTGAAATATGATACATTGGTCGATAAAACATCCCATTTAGTATATTATGAAATAGTTTATCTAAATTAACAAACATTCTGTATAAATTAACAGACTTTCCATATAAATTACTATCTTTGAAATGGAAAAACAGGATATAATAAATTAATAACAAAGGTGGACGAGAAAAAGTATAAAGCAAATAACGGTCTTAGCAATATCTTTTGGGGAATATTTATTATTATACTCCTTGTTTTTATAATAGATGGTATCATTAACTCTGAAAGAATCTGGACAAATATACTCTATATTGTGTTTGCAGTAATCTTTTCTATATCAACAACGATAAAAGAGTATGTAATCACCGAGCTTAATTTTCTGGAAGTTAGATTTATACTTAAATTCTTTGCTAAGAACAAAAGAATAGCAATTGGTGATATTATAGGTATGAAGAAGTTGAAAAAGAATCAACTTCGCATAGATCTGGTACGGGGCTTTGAAATATTGCGAGTAAAAGAGTCAGATATAGATGCACTTATAGCCGAGCTAAAAGATAGAAACCCAAGAATAAAAATGCCCGAAGAGGAATAGGCTGCCTAAGAATAAATATGCTCCAATAAGATTAAAGTAACTCTTCCCTCGGAAACCTCTCCTCAACCTTACTAAACAGGTACGACGCTATTGCTCCTACAATAAATAAAACCAAACTAAATAGTAGCGATGTGCCAAATCCCAGTCCGGCAGCATCCAACCCCTCGGGAGTAAAAGCAGGGAATACAACAGTTGGGAATATAGCCAGCGAAGAACCTATAACCATGCCAAGTATAAAATGATACATACCCGAATAGTACTTTCTAAACATCCATGCAGCCACTTTAGAAAAAAGTATAACACAAATTATAAAACCAACGATTAAAGGAATAATTACACCAAAGTCGAAATCCTTAATCCCAATTGCCATCTTGTCGTAAAGTCCAAAATATATAAGGAAGTTAGAAGGGCTCATGCCAGGAATAATTAGACCAAGCCCCATTAACAACCCCGATGCCAGCCATATAAATATATTAGGAGTAACCTCAGTAAGTTGCTGTCCACCCACAACCATAAGTGTAAAAATAGCTACGGTAGATAATATCAGCACCCATATATCAGACGCTTTTCTTCCCTCTTTACCAGCAGTTTTATAAAGCGACGGAAACGTGCCTGCTACAAAACCCACAAACAGGCATACAAACTGAGCAGCATATTTGCCAAATGCTTTCTCCACAACAACTGCAAACAGCACAATACCAATTGCAGCACCTATTCCAACCGGAATAAAATAAAGAATATTCTTTAGAAAGTTCTCACGTAAGTTGGCAAGAAATTTTATTATTCTATCATATAAACCAAAAATAACCGCCAGCACACCACCCGACAGTCCGGGTAGTATAAACCCAATACCCACAAGAGCCCCTTTTATCAGACGGATAAACCAGTCGGCAACAGGACTGATTTTCTTTTGTTCCTTTATTTCTTCCACTTTATGTATCGTTAAGTTGTATTTATTTTATCGCTTTATCTATTTATTTTTTCGCGAAGGGCAAATATACAACTTTTATAAAAGCAGAAGAAAGATCTCAACCTTAAACCGCAAAATACAACTCCAATTCTTTTAGTGTATTCTCACTTGTGCATATATCATTTACCACAAGCCCCTTCTCCAGTACCACAATTCTGTCGCACACCTCCGTTACATGATTTAGATCGTGGCTAGAGATAAGCATAGTCATATTTCTAGTAGCCTTCAGTTCATTAAGCATCTTTTTTAGCCGTATTTGCGACGTAGGGTCTAGCGCAGTAAAAGGTTCATCTAGAATAAGTATTTGCGGATCGCTAATTAGAGCAGCAGCAATACCTGTTTTCTTTTGATTCCCTTTAGATAGGTCGCGAATAAGCTTTCCCGAACCAAGTATTTCCCCGTTAAAGAATTCTTTCATAGATTCAAGAAATGTAGAAATATCACCTTCCGATTTATTATAAACCTTGGCAGTGAAAGCAAAATACTCTTCGGGGGTGAGGAAGTCAATCAAAAAACCTTCATCAAGAAACGATCCCACCTTCGATTTCCACTCATCTCGTTGTGCCACCGATACCCCATCAATATGTACCTCGCCCGAGGAAGCCGCTATCAGGTCTAGAATCAACCGAAATAAGGTGGTTTTACCCTCACCGTTATTACCCACCAAACCAAAACTCTCACCCTGTTGTATCTGTAAAGAAGGTATATTTAGCACAGTTACGTCACCATATATCTTCTGTAGGTTACTGGCATTAATAATCTCATCCCGCTGTTGTTCCGTCACCGGCATTGGCAGAGGTGTACCTGTATGTGAATTTGTATCTGTATGTGAATGTGGCGGTGTATGTGTCTGTGAATCTGTGTGACTGGTAGAGCTGTCTGTATAGTCTTGCATATTTTTTCTATTATTTGATTAGGTATTTAAGAAAGCGTTGCATACTTATTATGATTTTTATTCTTTCTTTCTTTCTTTTATTTTTATTATGGTCCTCATTCTTTCTTTCGGAATCCGTCGCATAAAGCATACTTCCTACGTAAGAACTGCTTTTCAATTACCCATAACAGCGGTTCGCGAAACAAGATACCCAATAAACCTAGCAATGTTATGATAATTAACGCTATATAGCTGGCTGAAAATATTGCGAATAGTTGGATTAACCCTATCGGAATTACCAGCAAAGGAATCATAACTAAGAAATTTTTATAACTCACCCCCTGCATATTCATAGAAGAACCTTTTGAAAGTTCCAACCGCTTAGTATTCAGTGTAGCCGCAAAAATATAAATGTAAATATTAACTCCTACATTATATACAAAAGCCACCAAGTGATGTATTATGACAATCTTGCCAAACAAAAAATAAGGAGTAGTAAGAATAAAAGATACAATACATAAAGCCAGCATCAAAGTGTAATTTGCCCTTATATATGTGCGTGTGTCAATATCGCGTGTCATTATAAAATCGAAGTGCGACCCGTCCCAGTTGATAATCCACTGCCCAAACATCAGCATGCCTGTACCAGTTACAAAAATAGCCACAAAGAGTAGCCATGCAGACTTTTCTGCGTACATTGGGTTGGTATAGAATATGAGTCCATAAAACAGAAAGAATATTGAAGTATAAAGAGTACTCTTTGTCCGTTTATGCCTAAGCACCAGTTTTATCTCAAGAGATATGATTTCACCAATCTTGCCATATCGCTCAATAAAAGTAAATCGTTGCGCACCAGTACCTCTCTTTTTACTAACTCGTTCAAACGACTCTGGGTAGTAGTTGCGCGCAAAAAAGATCTTATTTAGGAAAAATGCAAGCAAGCTTATCAATATCACAGAAAGCCAAGCAGCGGGTGTGCTAATCAGAAATCCAAAAACACTTTGTGAAAGCTCAAACAGCGAGAAAATCTTAAAATACTCAAGTGCATACAGAGCACCCCCAATCAACAGTAGCAAGGCAACACCAGCTAAAATATTGCTAAACTTACGTTTCATTAGCGGAGCCATCAAGGTGTTAAACCATATAAGAAAGATGACAATAAAAAGGAAGCGGAAAAAGCTTAAAACCCCAAAATCTGGTAAAACTACCTTAATAGAAAAGGGAATGACAAAGCAAAGTGCAATGTAATTCAATGGGTTAAGCAAAGGTTTTAGTAAAAGATAGTTTACAAGCGTATCTCTTTTAACAGGCAATACCTGGTAGCTCTGCAGGTTTAACTTGCTCAGTGGCTGCATAATGAAGCGCATCATCAACATTGCAATAACAGCATAAATTAAGCAGCCGTAAATGATATCGATAGGTTCGCTCTGAGGCGCTATTTCCATGAGAATGTTAGGAAAAAATAATCCCAGCATAACCAATATAGCAAGTAAGTAGAGCGCCATTAATCCAACAAAAATATTTACTACCAGATTTTTATAATATCCGGGTGCACGAACAGTTTGCAACCAATAGTGCCAAAATAATGTTTTGTACATAGCGTGTCTATAAATAATTACCTCTTGCCAAACAATCCGCCAAAAATCCCACGAGTTATAGTACTACCTATCCTATAACTTATCTGTCTTTTAGTACTTCTGCCCACCTGATCAAGTAAATCGCCTAAGATACCCTGCTCCTCTTTCTTTCTTCTTGCAGCAGCACGTCTAGCCCTATCCTCTTCTCGGGCAGCCTTTTCAGTCTCTTTTTGAAGTCGCACCCTTTCTCTTTCCTCGGCAGCTAATCGCCTCTCTTCCTCAAGAAGATTCTCTTTACGCGACAATATTTCGTAAGCCGACTCCCTGTCAATCAAATTTTCATAAACACCATATATTAGCGATTCACGCAGCAATTGATCTCTTTCGCCAAGAGTAATAGGGCCAATCTGTCCCTGTGGCGGAAGTATATTAGCTCTCTCTACCATTTGCGGAGCACCCTTCTCATCCAGAAACGAAACAAGCGCCTCACCAGTATTCAATTGAGTAATTGCCTCTTCAGTTTTAAACTTAGGATTAGCGCGAAACGTATTTGCAGCCACCCGCACAGCCTTCTGGTCGTTTGGCGTATAAGCCCTCAAAGCATGTTGAACGCGGTTGCCTAGTTGCCCCAGAATACTCTCAGGTATATCAGCAGGATTTTGAGTACAAAAATAAATGCCCACGCCCTTAGATCTAATCAATCGTACAATCTGCTCCACCTTTTCAAGCAACGATTTTGGCATATCATTAAAAAGCAAATGAGCCTCATCAAAGAAAAACACCAGCTTTGGCTTGTCCAAATCACCAACCTCAGGAAGCGTTTCATACAAATCGTCAAGCAACCACAACAAGAATGTTGTATATACCCTTGGCGAGCTCATTAACTTATCGGCAGCAAGAATATTTATTACCCCTTTGCCCTCTTCAGTCTGAATAAAATCTGTAATCTCAAGATCAGGCTCACCAAAAAATCTATCCGCACCCTCGCTCTCAATTCTCATCAACCCACGCTGAATAGCACCAATACTTGCGGGAGAGATATTTCCGTATTTAGTTGTAAAATCTTTCCTGTTATCACCAATAAACTGTAGCATCTTTTGCAGGTCTTTCAAATCAATAATGAGAAGATCATTATCATCGGCAATTTTAAAAGCCATTGTTAAAATGGCCCCTTGAGTTTCGTTAAGATTAAGCAAACGCTCAAGCAATAGCGGACCCATCGAAGAAATAGTAGTACGCACCGGATGCCCTTGCTCGCCAAATACATCCCAAAACCTCACCGGAAATGCTTTATACTCAAACCCCTTTTCCTTCAGATTATAGCCATCCACACGTTTATTTACGCTCTCTTTATTACCCCCAATGTTTGCTACACCCGACAAATCACCTTTCATATCAGCAGCAAATACGGGCACACCCATATCGCTAAATGTCTCAGAAAGAGTTTGAAGAGTAACGGTTTTTCCTGTTCCAGTAGCACCAGTAATAAGTCCATGACGGTTTGCCATTTTTGGTATTAGACAAACTTCTTTTTCATCATTAATGGCTATAAAAGCACGATGGTTGTTATCGTACATATTAATTTGTTTTAGATTTTTAATTATAACAAAGTTAAACAAATATTTTAAAACAGGTTGCTATATTGTTTATTATGTTAATAATTGAACTATTTATAATTTAAGGTTGGTTTGTTTGGTCTGGTTGCAACAAAAGTTTCGACTGTCAATGTTTTATGACCCACTTAAGTTCTCGTTCTCTAAAAGAGTAAAAACTCACTTCGTTCAAACAGTTACTCTTTTTACGTTCATCGATAACTGTGGGGCCCCACAAAACATTTATAGGTCTCAACTTTAATTGCAACCAATACTAATCTCACAAACCAACTATTTCGTTAAGCTAAATGAGCAGAAGACAAGTTTACTTGTATTTTGCCATTGCGAGAAATAGTCTAACTTTAGTGAACCTTAAATTATAAATTAATACAAACTACAAACGATAAAGCAATCAGCAATCCCGACAACGAAGTTATTTTAAGATATTGGTCGAGCTCACGTCCGGATTTAAACCTGATATCTCTAAGAACCTTAAAAAGAATAAGAGAGAAGATGAGATAGACGTAATTGAACCAATGTTGTGAAGCAAATAAGTTGCTAAAAGAAAGAAGGCCGAAAAACGATAAGAAGGTTAAAGTAAGATGATAAATTTTAGCTCTGGCTAGTCCCAATTTCACAGCAATAGTTTTTTTGCCCGATCTCTTATCATTCTCAATATCACGCATATTATTGATATTCAATATCATGGTGCTTACCAATCCTATTGAAATAGCTGGTAGCACAGGAGTAAAATCTAGTATGTGCGTATGAAGAAAGTATGTGCCAATGATAGGAATTGGTCCGAAGAACAAAAAAGCAAACAAATCGCCCCAACCTCTATATCCATATGCATTCTTGCCCATTGTATAAAATAGAGCAGCAAGAATACATAATAATCCAATAAACAGAAGTGATATCCAAGCGGTAATACTTACAAAAGGAGCAATCTTATATACTAATAAAGAGCCCGAAAGTATGCAAATTACAACAAAAATTGAAATGGCAACCTTCATTTGTTCAGCAGAAATAGAACCCCCCTGCACAGCACGAGTAGGACCAACCCGTTTACCCGTAATATCCGTTCCTTTCTGGAAATCGCCCAAGTCATTAGCCAAATTAGCCAAAATCTGAATGGCAATTGCCAACACCATGGCGAAGGTAAATATGGTTAAATCAAATTTACCTTCATATATAGCCAGTCCACTACCCAATATTACGGTAGATACCGCCAAAAAGAGAGTTCGTAACCTAAATGCCGAAATCCAATCTTTTGCAGATGCCATTATTTCTGCCCAGTTAATTAATAAGAGCGAGCAAAAACAACTCTTTGTGCCGATGGTTTGCCTGATACCATGCACACACCTGGCGTCTTATCACCATCAAGCGGGATACAGCGAATTGTTGCTTTGGTATCATTCTTAATCTGCTCTTCAGTCTCAGGCGTTCCGTCCCAGTGGCAAAGTAAGAAACCACCTTTTTCTATCTCAACCTTAAAATCGTCGTAACTATCAACCTCTCTAGTTTGAGAAGCTCTAAAATCGAAAGCTTTCTTATAGATATTATCCTGAATCTCATCCAAAAGATTCTTTATATACTCTTCTATGCCATCGCAAGAAACAGTCTCTTTAGTTAAAGTATCACGCCTAGCCACCTCAATGGTGTTGCTCTCCAAATCGCGAGCACCAATGGCCAGCCTCACTGGCACACCTTTCAGTTCATACTCAGCAAATTTCCAACCTGGTTTCTTATTGTCCGATTTGTCATACTTAACACTAACACCCAGAGCTTTCAGTTTTTTAGTAATATCAGCAACCTTCTCATTTATCTGATCAAGCTGTTCTTTATTTCTATAAATTGGAACAATAACAACCTGATATGGAGCCAATTTAGGAGGCAGCACCAATCCGTTATCATCAGAGTGAGTCATAATAAGCGCCCCAATCAAACGAGTAGAAACACCCCATGATGTAGCCCAAACATACTCAAGCTTACCATTTTGATCGGCATACTGAACATCAAACGCTTTGGCAAAATTCTGTCCCAAGAAATGCGAAGTGCCCGATTGCAAAGCCTTACCATCCTGCATAAGAGCCTCAATTGTATACGTGTCTATGGCGCCGGCAAACCTTTCAGACGCAGACTTAAAGCCTTTAATAACAGGCATTGCCATATACTGTTCGGCAAAATCAGAGTACACATTAATCATCTGCTCGGTCTCTTCAATAGCCTCTTCTTTAGTTGCGTGAGCGGTGTGCCCCTCCTGCCAAAGAAACTCAGTAGTTCTCAAAAACAACCTTGTACGCATCTCCCAGCGCACCACATTGGCCCATTGATTAATAAGCAGTGGTAGGTCGCGATACGACTGAATCCAGTTTTTATAAGTACTCCAAATAATTGTTTCAGAAGTTGGGCGCACCACCAGCTCCTCTTCGAGCTTAGCGGTAGGATCAACAATTACACCCCCTCCATTAGGATCATTTTTCAACCTATAGTGTGTTACCACAGCGCACTCTTTGGCAAAACCTTCCACATGCTCGGCTTCCTTGCTAAGATAAGATTTTGGAATAAAAAGCGGGAAATATGCATTCACATGACCAGTCTCTTTAAACATATCGTCTAGCTGACGCTGCATTTTTTCCCAAATAGCATACCCATAAGGCTTTATAACCATGCAACCTCTAACGGCCGAGTTCTCAGCCATATCTGCCTTAATTACCAAATCTTGATACCATTGCGAGAAATCTTCGCCTCTAGGAGTGAGCTCCTTCAATACCTTTGCCATTATATTATTTTGAAAAATTGATGTAATTATTTGAAGGTGCAAAGATAATAATTTTTCATGTATTACATTCCAATTATATTACATATCCTCCAACGACAAACAAACCATGTCTATCTGATAGTTAGGCAGCAGTTTGTTTTTAAGATGCTCCACTTTTGATGCAAGCAACACTGGTTTGAAGTTTTTCTTTTGCCGCTTCACTTCTGCTAACTCACTTGTTCTGTTATAAAATCTCATACCCTTTTCAGTTACGGTTGCTACAGTTACCACGGTAACAGAGTGCTGTTAATTTTTAACAACAATACAAACTCTCCGAATTCATTTGCAAAGAATGAGAAGAAAAATAAATCCAGAAGTGAGTATCGTCTAATGTCCATCCTTTTAGCAAGTCTATAGATACATTGCCATCCGAACGTTTAGCAACACCCGAAAAACTATCAACAACATTGTGCTTAGCATTAAAAACAACAATATTAATCTGATCATTGGCTTTTGCAGGGTTTTGCGAAGTTGCAATTTTCGCTTCCCACGTGAAATTTACAGCCCTGTTTTCATCATCCAACTCCATCTTAATTTCAGCAGGCAATTGCAACTTACACTCAGCAATTTTAATCTTACTATAATCTAGGGCGAAATTAGGATATTCACCCACAATAGCTTCGCGATATGCCTTACCCACCAACGATCTATAAGCATTTGTATCGCCCCTGTGCCCCAGCTTAATAGAGCGGTTGAGTGGCGATAGACCTTTATTTACTAATGCAAACTTCATACGATGCGCCAGCTGCTTAGGAGTTTTTGGATCGTTTGGAATTGGATTTGCCCTTACAACCTGTTTGCCATTAAGGATATAGGTATTTACATTGCCAACTTTACCCGATAGCTTACTAAAAAATGAATCTTTAAAACTTGCCATTATATTTGATTTATTAATACTTACAAGATAATGAAAATTAGTTAAATATCAAAGAGATATAGTCCCAATTTG
>JAAZCL010000260.1 GCA_012513315.1 Bacteroidales bacterium
GGATAATAGCAATGTGGATGTGAATTCTGTAGCAATTGCCGTAGAGCTTATTAGAAACGGTGAGGCAGATTTTTTAATGAAGGGATTGGTTCAAACGGGTGACCTGCTGAGAGGGGTTTTGGATAAAGAAAAGGGACTGCCAGTAGAACGACTTCTTAGTCATGTTGCTCTCTTTCAATCGCCTTATTACCATAAGGTTTTTTGTGTTACTGATGTTGCAATGAATATTGCTCCTGACCTGGAAGCTAAGGTTAAGATTTTGAATAATGCTGTAAATGTGTTTCATCAACTGGGTATAGAAAACCCAAAAGTGGCTGTAGCAGCTGCGGTAGAGTATGTTAACCTTAAAATGGAGGCTACAGTTCATGCTTCTGAAATTAAAAAGATGAATGTGAATGGAGAAATTAAAGGTTGTATTGTTGACGGACCCTTAGCCATTGATATTGCTTTTAATAGGGAGGCCGCAGTTCATAAGGGTATTAAAGGAGAGGTGGCAGGCGATTGCGATATTGTTCTTATGCCCGATATTGAGGCGGGCAATATGGTTTATAAAGCTCTCAACTTCCTTGGTGGGGCCAACTCTGCATCTATTATTACAGGGGCTTCTGTGCCAATTGTACTAACTTCTCGTTCTGATGATGATAAAACAAAACTCCTTTCTATTGCTCTGGCTTGTTTGATGGTCTGAAAAATAAAAATTAAAAAAAATATTATATGCGTATTTTAGTTGTTAATCCGGGTTCTACTTCTACAAAAATTGCAATATATCAGCAGGAGAGAGTTGTCTTCTTAAAAACAATTAGACATACTCCTGAAGAATTAAGAAAATATAAACGTATTACAGATCAGTTTGAATTTAGAAGAGATGTTATAATAAATGAACTTAAAGGTGCTGATGTTCATGTTGAAACGATTGATGCTGTAATTGGTAGGGGTGGTCTGGTAAAGCCAATTGCTTCTGGTGTTTATAGAGTGAATGAAACTATGAGAACCGACTTGCTTGAGTGTAAACGTGGTGAGCATGCTAGTAACTTAGGAGCACTTATTGCTGCTGATGTGGCTAAACAGTTGCCATCTGCTCAGGCATTTATTGCCGATCCTGTGGTTGTGGATGAGCTTGAACCGCTGGCTCGTTATTCGGGTCACCCTCTTTTTGAGAGAAGATCTATTTTCCATGCCCTTAATCAGAAAGCCGTTGCACGCTCTCATGCTAAATCGATAATGAAGAAGTATGAGGATTTGAATCTTATTGTTGTGCATTTGGGTGGAGGAATAACTGTTGGTGCTCACCGAAAAGGAAAGGTTATTGATGTTAACCAGGGTTTAGATGGTGATGGCCCTTTTTCGCCAGAACGATCGGGTACACTGCCAGTTGGGCAATTAGTGAAAGTTGCTTTCAGCGGTATTTATAGCCAAACCAAGATGAATGAAATGATTTTGGGGAAAGGTGGTATGGTGGCTTATCTTGGAACAAATGATGCTTATATAGCCGAACGATCGGCAAGAGATGGTGATGAGAAAGCATTGCAGGTATTGCAAGCAATGGCCTACCAAGTGTCTAAAGAGATTGGTGCAATGTCTACAGTTTTAAATGGTAAGGTTGATGCCATATTGATAACTGGTGGAATTGCAAATAGTAAATGGTTTTGTAACCTTATTAGTGAGCGTGTTTACCGAATTGCTCCTGTACACTTATATCCAGGAGAAGATGAGATGGGTGCATTAGCCGAAAATGCCACTTTGGCACTTGAGGGTGAAATTGAAATTAAAGAGTATGTGTAATTAATGATATATATATTTAATCCTGATCATGATTTGGCTATTGCCGACTTTAGTCCTTATTATACTCCCCCTGCTTCTATTGTAAAGATGATGGGGGATTTGGCTGTTTTGCCACTTTGGTATTCTGATGGGCATCCTGTTGTTGCGGATGGTGAGCAGAATATGCATTATTTTGAACATATAAAACGATTGCTCCCCATAAAATCGACTCTAATTAGTAGTGATGATATTATTAACTATGATGGTGTCGGCATAGCTCCATGGGGCTGGAATCCTTTAATCAGGAATAAATTACTGAAGATGGGGGTTACTGAAAATGAACTTCCTTCTACTGAATACTTAGAGAAACTGAAGGGCTATTCGAACAGGCTGCATGCGGTTGAAATACTTAAGAATCTGCGAGGAGAGAATGATAAGTTTACCGGCGTGTCGCACTATTTTACGGACCTTGATGATGTACTTAAATACCTAAGTTTTACCACTGGTAATAAGGTGTTGAAAATGCCGGTGTCGGGGAGTGGGAGAGGATTAATATGGATACTTGGAGAGATAACTGATAAGCAAACCGATTGGTGCAGGCGGGTGATTAAAAA
>JAAZCL010000261.1 GCA_012513315.1 Bacteroidales bacterium
TTATGCTTGCCTTATGCTTTATTAAGGAAAACATAAGGGAACTATAAGACAAACATAGTTCAAATTGGGACTTGTATAGGTAATAACAATTTACTAATACTATACGAGTACAATAAATTTAAAGTAAATATGCACAAAAAACAGAGGCTGTTTCAAAATGAACGGACCCCCAAAAGTTAGACAAAAAACTTCGTGACTGGGTTGAGGCCATCGCATATACGATCTGCATAGGGGCAGGTATGGTTATCGACGCATTACCGCTGAGATGAAAACCGAATTATTATATGCATAAAAGTTTAAAACCGCCGATGAGTTTATAATAGCTTTAAAACAATACATTAATTACTATAATAATGAAAGAATAAAAAACAGGTTAAATGGAAAGAGCCCGGTGCAATACCGAGCTCTATTAAAAGAATTTTAATTTATAATCTTGTCCAACTTTTTGGGGTCACTGCACTTTTGAGACAGCCCCCATTAGAATACACAATAACTTTGCTGTTTAATCTTTCAATACACAAGATATATATTCACTATCTGTATCATCAAGTTCCATCGATGGTGCTTATCTTATTTCTTCTTAGAGTAGTTTATTTCAATAACATATTATCTATTAAGACTAAAAACTAATGAGCCAAAAAAAATCCGATAAGAAGTTTTACCTCCCTATCGGATTTTAAATAATTTATGTTTTCTAAAACCGTAACGGTTATTTATTACTTATTCTGCACTTTCGTGACTGAAATAAATTCCATTGGCTAATTGAACCTTTCCATCATAAGTGGTTTTAGTACCAATTACTGTTAGTTGATCTCCAACTTTGATATCCTTATCAGCCAACAGGTTTTTCCTGAAATCGCCTGTTGCACCATGACCTGGATATACGCCATATACATATATTTCGTCATCTCCATCTTTTAAATAAACATTTCCATATGTTGGATTATCAATTTTTGTAATTTCACCAGAAACCATAAAGAAATCGGTGCTAGAGTCGGGCTTAGCCAGAACCTCGGCAATTGTGGCAGGGGTTACAGGTATTACGCTTTCTAATACTGCACCTGCAACTTGTGGATCTTCTTTATATGCTGCACGCTTTCCTACAATTGTAATGATATCACCAACTTTTAGGTTTTTATCTTTAAAATCCTTTATACCATATACATATGTTTCGCCAGAGAAATCTCTGATGTCTAAATTACCGTAAGTTGTATTGGAAATATCAGTAATAACACCTGTTAATCGATATTGGATATCGCCAACTTCAGCTGCAAGGAATTCTGCAATTGAAGCTTTTATGATAGCGCCTTTTTGATTGAGAGTTGTTTCTGTTGTATACTCTTTTTTACCATCTGTGGTGCTAAATACGATAGTAGTACTACGGTCTCCACCGGCATTGGCATCAACTTTGAATGTAACAACTACATTCTCTCCTGCCGATTGGATAGATGATATTGACAACCAAGATTTTGCATCTTCGGGTATCTCTACTGATACTCCCTGCCCTTTACTTGTAAGGTATGCTATGAATTCACCAGCATCGATAGTAAGCATTTCGTTTTCTACGGAGTCAACCTTAACAAGTGATTTTCTGATTTCTATAACCGTAACATCAACCATTTGAGGCGATCCTCCATATGTTGATTTTGGCCCTTCTATAGTAACCTCATCTCCTACCTCTAAGCCTAGACTCAAGAAGTTTTTTGAAGCGCCCTTAGCGTCTAAAGTACCATATACATAGATTGTACCAGTTTCATCCTCTAAATCCCAGTTACCATATTCGGTATTTGAAATTGTTGCTACAACACCTGTTGTACGGAATGTTTTTCCGTCGGGACCATTTCTAACTTCTGCAACCGTTGCTTCTGAGATTGTTGCTAAACCCTGAATAATATTAATTCTCTGAGTTTTGCCGGCACTAGTAATTAAAACCTCTGCAGTGCGACCGTCTAATGTTGATTCGGCTGAGAATGAAATATTAGATTCACCAGCACTTCCTGAACTTGACGAGAGAGTTAACCATTCAACTTTATCTTTGTCTGTTGTCACCTTTTCTACTGTATAGCTATCTTTTGCTGTTACTGTGATTGATGCAGAACCACCGTCCACTGGCAGCGACACGTACGACGATGACACCTGTATTTCATCAAGCAGTGTCATTGTATCTTCATCTTGGCAACTTACCATAAAAGCAAGAGCCGCGATGATTAATGGGAATATATATTTTAATTTCATTTTGTCTGTACTTTTAATTAGTTGAAAATATACTTAACACCAATTGATGCATACCAAGTCTGACCTAATGAGTAGCTTGGTGTAAATGTTTTAGTATCACCATTGATTGAAGCTGGAGTAGAGAATGTTGCTACACCATCGGCATCAACACCTTCGTATCTAAGGATGCGAGCTTCTGTACCAATTTCGGGATTCAGATATTTGCCAACGCCCCAACTATTGTTGAAAAGATTCATTACGTTTTTGATATCTAAGCTAAGCTGCAATACATTTTTAGATTTTGCAGTGTTAACAACAAAATCGTGCTTGTAGCTAAAGTCTACGCGATGCACCCATGGTGAGTAAACACTATAGGCTTCGGCATACTTGCCTTGTTGACCTTTCAGATAACTGTTGTTGTGAACATAGTCCATAAAACGAGTTCTGTGATCATCATTAATAAAACGGAATTGATTATTTGCCACCTCTGCATCTGTTGGAACGTAAATTGCATCGTAGTTATAACCATCGCCATTAATATCGTTGGCAGTCATATATGAATAATTTGCACCTCCGCGCCATCCTTCATAGATAAAGCTGTAATGATTTCCGCTCTTATCGCTGGCAGTTAAAGATGCCACCAAA
>JAAZCL010000262.1 GCA_012513315.1 Bacteroidales bacterium
CTTATTTGGCATACAGAGTTAGGTTTCGACATAGGTGACTCGAAAGGTGAACGCTTTGAACCTTCTGTTACTTATGGTAATTGGAGTAGAGAAAATAATATGAGCTCTATACAGCGAAACAACAATATGTTTTGGCAGTTTAAAAACTATTTAACCTACTCAGGAAACTTAGATAAACACTCTTACACAATGATGCTTGGACAGGAAATGTGGGAGTCGAAATGGGAATATCAGAGTATTACTACAACTAAGCTTCCGTCAAACGATATTAAAAACCCTAGCTTGGGAGTTGACCCACAGATTAACTCTGGTTTTGGAAGTGCAGCCATGTCATCGTTTTTTGGACGTGCTACATATAATTATGATGATAGATATTTGGGTACATATACATACAGAAGAGATGGTTCTTCTAACTTTGGTCCTCAAAACAGATGGGCTGGTTTCCACGCTGTAGCTGCATCGTGGAGATTTAGCAACGAACACTTTTTTGAATCTTTGACTGATGTTGTAAATGATGCTAAACTACGTATTGGTTGGGGCCAAACTGGAAACTCAAATATTGGGGGATATAGATGGGGAGCAGCTATTTCAAGAATGCCTTCGGGCCTTGGACTTGGTTATCGCCAATCTAATATTGCTAATCCATATATTAAATGGGAAACGCAAGAACAGTGGAATCTTGGATTGGACTTGAGTTTGTTTAACAGCAGAGTAAATTTAACTGTAGATGCATACGATAAGACTTCAAAGGATATGCTAATGCCTCTTCAACTTCCTTCGTACATTGGAACAAGAGGTAATCCCTCATCTGCATTGGCAGCACCCTACGGAAACTATGGAACAATTAATAATAAAGGTTTAGAATTTACTATAAATACTAGAAATCTAACAGGTAACTTCTCGTGGGATACTCAACTTCAAATTACATTTAATAAGAATGAGCTTGTAGCTTTAGATGGTACTGATGCTGTACATATTGAAGGATATGGACAGTGGAGTGATGTTGTTTCTATAAGTAATGTTGGCGAACCTTTATACAATTTTTATGGATATAAGGTAGCTGGTGTTTATAAGGATTTGGAAGATTTGCAAAATTCTCCAAAGCCTGAGAAATATCCATCAAATGGTGTATTTAATCGCTACAATACTACATGGGTAGGTGACCTAAAATTTGAAGATATAAGTGGTCCTGACGGTGTACCTGATGGTGTAATCGATACATATGACAGAACTAATATCGGATCACCACTTCCTAAATTCACATTCGGTATTACAAACTCTTTTTCATATAAAAACTTCGATTTATCGGTATTCTTAAATGGTAGCTATGGTAATAAATTATTTAACTACTCGGCCATTAATTTGTCTAGCATGAAGAGTGCTTGGGATAATCAATTGCAGCTGGTTACCAATAGGGCTAATTTATCTCCAATAGATCCAAATAAGAACTATCCAGCGGAAATAAATGGTGTGACTGTTTATGAATGGATGGATGATATAACTAATATTATGGTTACTAATCCTAATGCAGATATACCACGACCAATTGCTAATGATCCAAATGACAATGATCGTATTAGTGATCGATATATAGAAGATGGTTCTTACTTGAGAATTAGGAATATCACATTTGGCTATACTTTACCTTCGAATTTGGTGAGGAAATGGAATTTAGAGAATATAAGAATATATGCAAATATTCAGAACCTACACACTTTCACCAATTATAGTGGGTATGAACCTGAGATAGGTGCAAGTACAACAAGTCAGTATGTATTCGGACTTGATAACGGACGCTATCCATCTCCTCAAGTATATTCATTTGGCTTAAATCTATCATTTTAATCAATCATCAAACACATTGAAAATATGAAAAAATATAATATAATTACTAAAAGCTTTACTATCATCTCAGTACTTTTATTGATGATAGGTTGTGAAGATTTTCTAGATAGACCAACTGAGGATAACTATACGGTGGACAGCTTTTACAAAACAGATGAGCAGTGCTTTCAAGCAGTAAATCCTATTTATGGTTCGCCATGGTATGATTTCCAAAGAGGTTTTTTTAAAGTTGGCGAGGTTCTCTCGGGCAATTATTACTGGGGGAGTTCTCCTTATTTGACATTTACGATAAATTCTACCGACGAAGACCTAGTTAATATGTAGGCTTCGTTATGGTCGGTTAATGCATATTGTAACGGAATATTAGAAAATATTGACACAAAATCGGGTCCCGATGTTAGTGAATATGCTAAAAACACAGTGAAAGGTGAAGCGCTTGTATGGAAAGCCATGACGTACTTTTATCTAGTACGCACATTTGGAGCTGTTCCAATTATTCATAATAACTCGGCTACAATTTCTGAGGGAAATTACAATGGTATTTTCAAAGCAACAATTCCAAATGTCTATGATTATATTATCATAACGCTCGAAAAAGCTATAGAGTGGCTACCTGAAAAAAACAATCCTGGTAGAATTGATCTTTATACTGCGTATGGACTTCTATCAAAAGTATATCTAACAAAGTCAGGATATGGAATGAGTGGTAGCCGTAATCAAGCTGATCTTGATAAAGCTGCAGAGTATTCATTAAAAGTTATCAATGAAAGTGGCAGAAGTTTATTACCTGTTTATTCTGATGTTTTCAGACTAAAAAACAATTATAGTGAGGAGAGTTTATTGGCTTGGCACTGGGTTGTGTCTAATCAATGGACGTCTCAAAACTCGTTGCAATCTGATTTAGGCATACAGGGTATTGATGAGTATGGCGCAACATGGGGTGGATATAACGGCCCCTCTGTGGATCTTCAAGATGCATTTGGGGAAAATGCATTGAGCTTAACTCGTAATAACGTTGATGCAAGACGAAAAGCAACAATGATGATGTATGGTGATGTATACGATTATTTTTGGGTTGATAAGGGAGGTTTAGACTATACAGAATTTGCAGTAACAAGCATGGAGTATCAGAGCGCCGTGGGAACTAACAGCGTTAAACACATTGTGGGTAATGATAATGACCATGTTGTTGGGATTGGTCACAGTATGGGACGTATGGCAACTAGTTTGAGCACTCATTTACTAAGATTGTCTGATGTATATCTTATATATGCAGAAGCAGCGCTTGGAAACAACTCATCTACTTCTGATGCTAGAGCTCTTAAAGCTTATAATGATGTAAGGGGACGTTCGGTTCAGGGTTATGAGCCAAAATCATCGATCACATGGAACGATATATGGAAAGAACGACGACTTGAGCTTGCTTGTGAAGGTGATAGATGGTATGATTATGTACGTTGGCATTACTATGAACCCGCACAAGCTATTGCTGAAATAAAAGGTCAAAGGAGGAATCAGTACTTAGGCTTAAGATCACTTTATGAAAGTACTGTCTTAGACAACGCAGTTACATATTATGACACTGCACGTGCGTCTCCTAATGTAACTGACAGTCATTTTCAGCTTCCTTTCCCTGATACAGACTTAACAATGAATCCAAATTTGCTTGAGGATCCTGTTGAATTTGACTTATCATCAATTGAATATTAATCTTAACTAATTTAAATTATGACACAGATTATAAAATATAAAAAGGGATGGTTGCTAACCTCTTTACTTGTCCCTATCATTTTATTCTTTTTAAATTCGTGTGAAGAATATCCAGACGAGTTTAAGCTTACTGATGGTATTCCTGAAGTTCATTATATTAGAGTACCCGAACCTACATCTGCAGATTCACTTCTGGTTAGAGCCTTTATGGATAACAGTATAGTACTAGTGGGTAAAAATCTTACTAGTATAAGGGAGATGTGGTTTAATGATCAGAAGGCTATTTTAAACACCAGTTTAATTACTGATAATCATCTTTTTGTATCCATTCCTGGAGAAATTCCATCTGTTGTAACAGATAAGATTTACATGGTGAATAAAAACAATGATACTATAACTTATGATTTTGGAGTTCAAGTACCTGGACCATTAGTTTCAAGTATATCAAATGAGTATACTCATGATGGTGATGTAGCTATTTTATATGGAGATTATTTTATTGATGATCCAAATATTCCGTTGGAAATTACAATGGCGGGTAATATACCGGTTACAGATATAATAAGTATAGAAAAAACAAAAGTTACATTTCGTATTCCAAATGATTCTCAAAAAGGATATATCAATGTAAACTCAATTTATGGTAATGGTCGCTCAAAGTTTCAATTCCGAGACGATAGAGGAATGATTCTTGATTGGGATAATTTAAACGCGGATGGAGGATGGCGTTCAGGCAAATTAAAAGACTCTGATCCTGATGGCATAAGCGGCAACTATGTATATTTTACTGGAACTCTTGATGGTGACCCATCAGTAGACTGGGCAGAAGATGATTTCTCTTTTAATTTGTGGGGTAAATCTAATGGACGACCCGAAGGTGATCTATTCTCTTCAGACCCGGCTAATTCAACATTAAAGTTTGAAGTTAATGTAACTCAACCATGGTCGACTCTAGCAATGCAAATAATATTCACCCCTTGGTCTACTGTTGATACAAATGGATATATTGCAGATGGGACAACACCCAGAGCCTTGTGGAGGCCATGGGAAAAGACAGGGTCATATCAAACTGATGGATGGGTGACTATTTCAATACCTCTTACAGAGTTTAAATATGATCATGCTGGTGGTACGTTAGAGACAGCACCAGCAGGCAATTACGGAGGACTAACCATGTTTGTATATCACGGTGGAATTACTGGTACTACAAGTACTCCATATATTTGCATAGATAATATACGCGTTGTACCAAACGAATAATAAAACCTTAATTTATGAGAACAATATATACAGAAAAATATAGATGGTTTAGGCACATTATAATGCTCCTTCTAGTAGTTGTCCTACTGCCATCATGCGAGAAAGAAGAGGTAAATAATGATCCTATCCTTCATTCATTTGGTCCTTCACCCGCACTACGTGGAGGTGAGTTGAGATTTATTGGCCAAAATATGGGAGATGTTACTGCTGTAATCTTCCCTGGAATAAGCGGTGGTACTGTGCAGGTGACAGAAATAATTGTTGTGAACGAACGAGAGATCAAGGTAATGATTCCCCAAGACTCAGGAGTGGGAATAATAACACTGGTTACAACTCGTGGGGAAATCAAAACCCTCACACCAATCACCTACTCTGAGCCTATTTTAATTAACAAAGTATCTCCCATGAAAGCTAAGGCTGGGGATGTACTAACTATTGAGGGAGACTACCTCAATCTTATAAAAAGAGTTATCTTCTTTGATAATGTGATTGTAGAGGGTGACTCCTTCCTTGAAGGGCAGACGAGAAAAAAGATACAGTTAACCGTTCCTGCTGAGGCGCAAAGCGGAAAGATTATTATTTCCAATGGTGAAGAGATACCTATTGAAGTATACTCAAACGATGAAATTGAGATTGCACTCCCATGGGTATCAGAAACACTAGACCTCACTGGCAAAAAGCCAGGTGAAGTAATTGAGATTATGGGAACAGACCTCGATTTGGTAGTTTCTCTTGTAATGCCTAATGAGGACCAGATACCATTTGAAGTAACTGAAAATGAAGATGGTCAATCTATACTTTTTACACTTCCTGAAAATATGAGCGATGGAGTGGTTGTAATGATTCCCGCTTCGGGTGTTGAAGTAGCTATTGCAAATATCGGAATGGCACTACCCACTAACGTTGTTGCTATCCCTGCAGAATCTCTGCGTGGGGGTGATCTGATAAAATTGGAAGGTTTAAACATGGAGCTGATAACCAATATCATCTTTCCAGGTATAAATGAGCCAGTAGAGCTTGAATCGCAAAATGCCACTGAAGTTACGGTGTTAATGCCAGAAGCGGCAACTAGTGGCAATTTACTACTCAATACTGGTAGTGGAGTACAAGTAGAGGTGCCCATTGAAACATTAAAACCATTGTTTACAGCATATGACAATAGTACAGTACCATTAGGAGATAAAGTAACTATAACAGGTGAAAACCTCGAGCTGGTAACCAAAGTGATTTTTACAGGCGGAGGAGAGGTAGAATTGAGCAATGCATCGCCAACCAGTCTGGAGGTTCAAATGCCTACTATGAATGTCGAAAGTGGAGAACTTACTATTTTTATGGCAAATGGGGAGAGTGTTGAATTTCCAGCAATTACAGTCGAAGCACCTCAATTTGCTTTCATCCCAATTTTACCGGGTGAAGATGAAGAAATCAAAGCTGGAGAGTTATTTGGAATTGAAGTGACCAATCTAGATAAATTATCCGAAGTAAAAGTGAATGATTCAGAAGTGAAGTTTATTGTTGCAGGAAGTAAAATGTATATAACAATTCCTCAAACTGCTGCAAATAATACAAAACTAACACTTGTCTCTTCCAATGGTGCAATTGACTATACAATTAGTGTAATGCCAATGGGACAGATAGAAAATATAGTTTATCATGGCCCACTAAACCTAGATTGGGGCACGTATACTATTGATCCAAATGCATTTGTAGATTTTACCAACGGAACTGTAACCCTCAAGATAACATATGCTGTAACAGGTGAGGGTGATTCTCAGATTAAATTCTATAACGGACATTGGGAACAGATACTTCAACGCTATAATGTGGATGGCGACACATATATCTTTGATCCGAACAGCAATGTAGTTGAATTCGAGCTTACTGATGAAGAGTTGGTAATGCTACAAACACTAACCGATTGGGGACAAAGTGTTATCTTCCACGGACAGAATGTTGTAATCAATAATATTGTAGCCGTTTACAAACAATCTTTCGAGGCCACCGTATGGACTGGACCAGTTACAATCACGTGGAGTGAAGGCGGTCGTGTTGTAATTCCCGCCTCTACCTTTAGCAGTGCTAGGGCAGGAGCAAAAATGCGTTTCTACTTTGATCAAATAGATCAGGTTTGGGCTCAAGCTCAGATCAACGACGGCTCGTTTAGTGGGTTGATTTTTGAGGAAATTGGAAGCAACACCCTTGTACCTACTGATGTCTATGGGTGGGAGTTCGATAAGCGCGTTTTTGAGGTAACGCTCACAAGAGCAATACTGGATCAGATCCAAGCCAATAAATCGCCTGACGATAGTGACTATCCCAATGCAGGTTTAATTATCCAAGGTTCAGACCTAATTTTCACCAAAGTAACTATAGAGTGATAAAGCAATTAAATGATGCAAAAAGTCATTTTACAGGTTAATCTGTATTTGCTATTCGTTAGTCTGTTATCTGCGGGTTCCTGCACCGAGAACGGTGTTAAGGAACCCGAAGGTAGCCCTCCAATTCTTATGTTAAGCAGCCCCGCTAATGGGGAAATTGATGTATTGGAAGGAACTACTGAGATTTCACTGTGGTTTGATGTGAATATAACTTTTGGAACTTCCCGCCAGATAACACTCAACGGGCAATCGGTTACCAATCTGAGACCTGCATTAAATGGAGAGCTGAAAATTACAGTACCCCCATTGCAGATAAACACTGAATACATCCTATTGGTCCCTTCACAGACCGTGAAAGGACCCACCGGAGTCTTTAATAAATCTGAATATAGCATTAATTTCAAAACTCGTGCACCTGCACCACCCAGAGAAGGTTTATCTCCTCAAGCAGAAAAGCTACTCCTATTCATGAAACAACAGGAAGGTAATGCAACACTTTCGGGCACCATGGCAAACGTGTCGTGGAACATTAACGAAGCTGAGTGGGTGCACCACCATACTGGCAAATGGCCCGCATTAAATTGTTTCGACTTTATACATCTTCATGCTTCTCCTTCCAGCTGGATAGACTATAGTGACATATCTACGGTAGAAGAGTGGTGGGATAAAGGGGGTGTGGTATCAGCCATGTGGCACTGGAATGTACCAGATAATAGTTCAGATGAGAACTCATACAGCTTCTACTGGGGTAATCAATTAGATCAGACTAATTTCGATGTTAAAAAAATCGAAGACCCTTCTTCTGAAGAATACAAACGTATGATTTATGACATAGACAAGGTTTCTGAATATTTACTTCTTTTGAAAGATAAAAATATCCCTGTAATATGGCGACCGCTACATGAAGCAGCAGGTAATATGGGTGCGTTTGCAGGTGGAACTGCTTGGTTTTGGTGGGGTGCTGGTGGTGCTGAACCTCTTAAAAAGCTCTGGAGGCTTATGTACGACCGAATGACTCATCAACATGGACTTAACAATCTAATATGGGTATGGACCTCTCAAATAACCGATCATGACTGGTATCCGGGTGATGATTATGTTGATATGGTAGGGAGAGATATCTACAATGCATCAGAAGCAAAAAACATAGATAACGAATTTGCTACTCTGCAGCAACGCTATCCCGGTAAGCCCGCAGCTCTTAGCGAGTGTGGCAATGTGGCTGAGATAAGCAAACAGTGGGATGCAGGAGCTAAATGGATATGGTTTATGCCTTGGTATGATTATAATCGCACTTTGAATTCAAATAGCGATGCATTCAAAGATGTGTCTCATGAACATGCACCTATTAGGTGGTGGAACGATGCTTTCAACCAACCATTTGTACTTACTCGTGAAGAATTGCCTGACCTTAAATAGAATATTATGACTTCATTTTATGATAAACTAAATATACTCAAAAGGGAGCATGATAAATTGCTTATTAAAAAAAATGAGCCTGTTTCTAAATATAACGGATTGTATAAACGTTATAAGAATCCTATACTAACTTCCGACCATGCACCTTTGCATTGGCGTTTTGATTTCAACAAGGAAACTAATCCATATCTTATGGAGCGAATAGGGATTAACTCTGTTTTAAATCCTGGTGCAATAAAATGGAATGGAAAATACTTGCTTGTTGTACGCACAGAAGGAGTGGACAGGAAGTCTTTTTTTGCAATAGCCGAGAGTGATAATGGAATTGACAACTTTAGGTTTCGCGATTATCCTATTCATATTCCTGAAGCAATAGAGCCAGCGACAAATATATATGACATGCGACTAACTCATCATGAGGACGGCTGGGTATATGGTCTTTTTTGTGTAGAAAGGTTAGACCCCACAGCAGAAGAGGGGAATCTATCTAAAGCTGTAGCTTCTACCGGGGTTGTTAGAACCAAAGATTTGGAACATTGGGAAAGGCTCTCTGATATTAAATCTGCACATCAGCAACGCAACGTAGTATTGCATCCAGAGTTTATAAATGGAAAATATGCATTATATACTCGTCCAC
>JAAZCL010000263.1 GCA_012513315.1 Bacteroidales bacterium
ATGCTATTGAGGATGGTATGACTATGCCTGATCTAATTCGCAGACTACGCTCGGGCAGTCAAGCACCGATTAATCTTACCTTTAATAATATCAGAACAATGGAGAGTCTGGCGGGGCGACTTTCTTCACAATTAATGGCTGATAGCACATCAATTCTTAATGTTTTAAATGATACTTCAGTAGCTGCAAGTTACGGATTTAACGAGCAAACTTTTGGTGCTATGTTTATTCCAAATACTTATGAGGTGTATTGGGATACCAGCATCGAGAGCCTGATAAATAGAATGAAAAAAGAATATGATGCATTCTGGAACACCGATCGCAGAGCACAAGCAGAAAAAATTGGTCTCACACCATTAGAGGTTACAACTCTTGCCTCTATTGTTGAAGAGGAGGCTACCTATGCCGATGAATATCCAATTGTGGCAGGTCTTTACATTAATAGACTCAACAGGGGTATGCGACTTGAAGCAGACCCTACCGTTAAGTTTGCCGTTGGTGATGCTTCATTAAGAAGAATACTTTTTAAACACCTTGAGGTGGAGTCGCCTTATAATACTTATAAAGTGGACAGATTGCCACCAGGACCGATACGCATACCATCTACTTCTGCAATTAACGCCACTCTTTCACCCGCTCAACATAACTATATTTTTATGTGTGCCAAGGATGATCTTTCTGGCAGACACAACTTTGCTGTTACGCATGCCGAGCATGCAAGAAACGCAAGGGCATATCAGAGGGCATTAAATGAACGTGGAATCTATTAACATCTAAAAAATGACTTCGTAGCTTTATCATTCCTTACTCATATCTACGTAGTACTTTCTCCCTACCAAGTCCTGAGCCTCCTCGAAATTATTGAGGAGGATCAGGACTTGGTAGGGACTTTGTTATAAGTTGGTACATCCAAATTCAAAAGATACTTAGCCTAATTCTTAAGATTCATAGCTTAGTATCTCGACAGGTGTATAATAAATATTATTAAATTAAATGTTTATAAAGGGTGCCTCCTAAATTCAATTGAATTAGAACTCAATTTGATCGGGGTGTGCTCCGGTGCGATGACTTTTATCCAGATCGTTAATTTGCTGAATCTCTTCTGGTGTGAGCTCAAAATCAAATATATCGAAATTTTCGGCTTGTCTTTCTTTGTTTGACGATTTTGGTATTGCTATTATGCCTTTTTGAATGTTCCACCTTAGGACAACCTGGGCTGGCGATTTACCATATTTGCCTCCAATCCATATTAGCACTTCATCTTTTAACAATGGCACTTTACTGCTTCCGAGAGGACTCCATGCTTGGGGAATTACATTGTGTTTGCTGCAGTAGTCAACTACATCTTGTTGAATTAAGTAGGGATGTAATTCAATTTGATTTACAGCTGGAGCAATTGTAGCCTGTTCCAAAACCTCTTGGAGGTGGTGAATGAGATGGTTGCTTAACCCTATTGCTCTTACCTTTTTGGAGTGGTATATCTTCTCCATCTCTTTCCAAGGCGAACCAACCATACCTTTGACTGGCCAGTGAATTAGGTATAAGTCGATATAATCGAGCCCCATATTTTGTAAGCTTCCTTCAAATGCCTCTTGAATTTGATTGTTTATAATATCGGTGCCCCATAACTTTGTAGTTACAAAAATCTCGTCTCGAGGGATTCCACTTTCGCGTATGGCTTTGCCAACGGGCTTTTCATTTAAATAAAGTGTAGCTGTATCAATGTGACGGTATCCAATATCCAGAGCACTTCTTACGGCATTGTATACATCATCGTCGTTACTACCAATTTTATATGTGCCCAATCCTAGCATGGGTATTTCAACTCCATTATTTAATTTTATATTTTCCATTTGCAGAATCTTTTCGTGTTACTTAATTGCTTTTAAGCGATTCAAAACCATTTCCTTATCGTTGTGAATCTGTTTAAC
>JAAZCL010000264.1 GCA_012513315.1 Bacteroidales bacterium
CGCTTCCCCCATTGAACGTTCTGACTAATTGATCTTGATTCTTCTTGTGCGATTGATGCCATTATTGTAAGTATTAGTTCACTCTTAGAATCAAGTGTCCACAAATTTTCCTTTTCAAAGAATACCTCAACACCTTTTTCTTTTAGTTTTCTAACGTATGAAATAGTGTCTAATGTATTACGTGCAAATCTTGATATTGATTTAGTAATAATTAAGTTTATTTTTCCATCTAGCGCATCTTTAATCATTTTATTAAAGCCGACTCTCCTCTTAGTATTTGTTCCAGTTATGCCTTCGTCAGCATACACAGTTACAAACTCCCAATCAAGTCTACCTTGAATATACTCTTTATAATAATTAACTTGCGCTTCATAACTAGTGTATTGTTCATCAGAACTTGTTGATACTCTCGCATATGCAGCAACTTTAATCTTTTCTTTATTGTTTACTGGCATTTGAGTTAATGGATCAATTGTTGATGGAATTACTGTTACTTTTGTCATTTAGCGCTCCCTCCTCTATATCTTTTTAACGTGTGTTGTCTTGCTTGTTCTTTCATGTCATCAGTCCATCCTTCACTTCGTGGTTTATGAGCCCATTCGTATTCTTTGACACTTCCATCATTTAATTCAAAACGAAGTATATTGTTTGGTTGTGCTACTACTTGCTGAACTAAATGTTTAAAAATCGGCATACTAAACTTGTTCATGTTTAACAGATGAATTGCGGCTTCTTTAATCTTGTCATCAGGCACTTGTTGATTATCACAGTAGCTTTTACCCTTATCCCTAAATGTCGAGCAAATCCAATAAATGTTATAAGGTCCTTTTCTATAAGTATGCATCTTTCCACATTTTCCACATCTGATATACCCTTTAAATTCATTATTATAACTTGAACTTTTAGCAAATTTTTTAGCTTTATTTTTTCTTATTGCCTGAGCTTCCATAAATATTTCTTTGCTTATAATTGGTTCGTGGGAATTATTTACAATGTATTTATCAAGTTCACCTTTATTATGCTTTAACTTTTTAGTCAAATGATTATCAATAAAGGTTTTTTGAAGGATTAAATCACCAGTATAATTATAGTTTGTTAATATTTTTGTGATTGTTGTTACACCCCAAGTTTTTGTTCTGTATGGTTTTATTCCTTTTTCATCAAGTATAGTTCTAATCATTCTGTCTCCATAACCTTCTAAATATAGGCTATATATAAATCTAACTATTTCAGCTTCTTCTGGAACAATATGATATTTTTTATTTTCAAGTTTATAACCAAACATTGATGTACTACCCCATATAAGTCCTTTTTCAAAATCTTTCTTAATTCGCCATTTCATATTTTCGGATATACTTCTTGACTCTTCTTGTGCAAAAGTCGCTAAGAACGTTAAGATCATTTCACCTTCACCACTTAAAGTATGAATATTTTGTTCTTCAAAATAAATGTCAACGTTAATTGCTTTTAAGTCTCTCACTGTTTTTAATAGTGTCATTGTGTTTCTTGCAAATCGAGATATTGATTTTGTAATAATCATATCAATCTTACCTGCTCTGCAATCACTCAACATTAGCTGGAACTCATCTCTCAACTCTTTTGTTCCAGTAACTGCCTCGTCCGTATACACTCCTACAAATTCCCACTCAGGTTTACTTTTAATATAGTTTTTGTAGTGGTTCACTTGTGAGGCTAATGAGTTAAGCATTGCATCTTTACCACTTGATACTCTGGCATAAGCAGCAACTCGCAGCCTTTTTGGCATTTCTTTTATCGTTTCAATTTTTGTTATATTTTTCATAACTTCCACCTCCTTGAGCGTACTCTATTAATCACTTATTTACTCAAATTAGTCAAGTCATTTAAGCGGTAAAGATTACCTGTCTTGATACAATATTTTCCTGCTATAAATGATTCTGATTTTAAGTAGTCGTTTTTACTAATTACGCCGTCATTTAACATCTTTTGAATTGGCGCCATTGACAGATAGTACATTTCTAATTCACTTCGCCTCATCACTGACACCAACTTTACTTATTTTTGACTTTATGTAACATTCCTGACTACAGTAAATTCTCATCTTATTACCATATGCTACAAACTCTTTATTACAGTTTTTACACTGATGAGTATAATAAGCCTTCTTATTGACTTTATTTTGGTTTTTGTTCCACCAATTATAGCGACACTTGTCAGAACAGAAAACTTTTTTCCTTTTACCCTCAATTGAAATAATAGACAAAGAACAATTCTTACAGTGTGTTGTTTTTGATTTCTCATCATTTTTTAAACATACATATCTGGCAGCACTAACTGATATGGATAGTTCTTTAGCAATCCTCTTATATCCATATCCTTTATTTCTTAGTTTTAGTATTTGATTATTTAGGTCATCATTATTCATATGTTCATACCTCCTCAAAGGTTAATGGCAAGACGACCTTTAAATTGCCGGTTTTTACTACATATAAAATAAAAAAAGCCTTGAAATTAGGTGTATTCCCTATCTTCAAGGCTTGGTATTAAAATCTATTTAGTTTAGAG
Organism: Bacteroidales bacterium; assembly: GCA_012513315.1. Classification (GTDB taxonomy): domain Bacteria; phylum Bacteroidota; class Bacteroidia; order Bacteroidales; family Dysgonomonadaceae; genus Proteiniphilum. Next base: position 2,545 of record JAAZCL010000264.1, read on the forward strand.
CTTATCTTTTACTTGTTCATAGAGTGCATATGCGAATGATTCTGCTTGAACTTCTATTAGTAAGTTTTCATACTTCCCTTGTTCCATACTGTAGTTTTCATCTAAGAATTCATGCTTCATCTGTTCTAGTTCTTCTTTTGTAAATATACCATGATCCATTCCTAGATCAGCTTCAACGATACATGCATGCTGCAACACGTGAAACACCTCGTGAAAAGCGGTCTTAATAACATTTTCTTTTCGAGCTGTCTTCAACCACTCTTTGTTATATCTTATTAAAAAATTTTCTTTATCATATAGAGCTGAGTGTTCTATTCCTTTAAAGTGATTAATCTCGTTAATAAACACCCAGAGGTCTTTATCAATCTTTAATAAGGATCTAGCGTACTCAGTTGCTTTTAGTATTAATTCTTCGTTTGTTGTTAGATTTTTATTTGTCATGTTTATTCACCTTTCAATTGTCATAAGCAATTATAGCCCATTTCAATTTTAAAGTGTAATTTTTTTTGAAAAACAAAAAACGCCAGAGCCTATTTGACCCCAGCGGTATTGTTAATTGATTTTGTGATCGTGATGATTCCTTCAATGATCTGTTCTATGATTTCCTCATCTACATTCAAATTATTTTCGATTAAAAAACTATTAATGTTTGATACTACATATTTCTTTTTCATAGCACCATCAGTATACGCCGCTTCAGCAGCAACACATAGTTCTTTAATCTTAGCTTCAACTTTCAAGTATGCTTCATAGTGCTTCATGGTCTTTTCATTCTTCTTTAAGAAATAACCTAAGATTGAACCAAGTACACTAAATACAATCGTTATAATAGTAATAATTAATTCTGAGTTATTCATCATTTTCATCCTCACTCTTATTTAGCACTTCAAGTGCATTTTTTATAATCCTTGGTACAGGAAGTCCTGCAAGTGTCGTATTTTCTAAAATGCTAATACCTTCCATTGAAATAAACGCTATGACAACTCCATCTCTTACAATGCTAGTACCAAGCAATAAATCTAACTGAGTGGCTACAGTTACTAAAAATAATATAAATATCTTTTTAGCAAGTCCTCTAATACCTGCCTCACTACTAACTCTGCCATTTTTAGTTTTACTACTATTCTTAAAAACTATTGCTAGAATTAGTCCTGAAAGAAAATCAATTATCATGAATGTTACAAGTGCGATTAACAATTTATCAAATCCTCCAAATAGGTATGAAGCAAACGATCCAATGGATCCAATTATTGTTAATACAGTGTGCTTAACCTTCATGTGCTCAACCCTTCCCTTATTGTTATAATTTCATCGAGATATGCTTTTAATTGGAGTAAGTGTTCTTCTGTGTTTAAGGTCTTATCCCAATTCTTTTTATGGTCAAATATTTTCTCAAGCCATACTTCATCTAAATTAACACCATACTTTCCGGTAGTTAAAAACTTCTCTAAGATTCCTCTAACTCTAATAATGTGATAACTTCTTTTAACGACTACTTTTTCTACATTAATAAGCTGATTAAAATAAGCAATTACAGCGTCTAAGTATTCTGGTAAAACATCTTCAAATTTTAATGATTTAACATGGTTGTAATCAGTTAGATATAATTCATTCATATAGATGATATTTTCTTCCATGTTAATGATGTCATCTGCATGAATTAAATTATATAGAGGCAAAGTATCGTTAATGGATTGTCTTTGTAAGAAGTCACCATAACCGTATGCAAAGATATCAACGCCATCAATTGATGCATGAATAATACCGTTAAAGTCTTTTAAAACAACTGTTAAGTCAATATCTGATTTCTTCTGTTTTGTTTTATAGTTATCAGAACCACAGTAATATATAAACATCACTTCATTCATTGAAAACATATTAATAACTATTTCAGTTAATTTTTCTTTATCAAATTTTCTAGCCATTACACTTCCTCAACTTTCTCTAAGTCATCAATTGATTCATCAAAGCCCTCAACATTTTCTTTTAACCATAAATATGCGATCCCTCTGGGATCTTCATCAATGAATAATTCAAAATCAGTATCTGGCACTTCAATATCAACTACTTCTAATGCTTCAAAGTTATTAAATCTTTTCTCTTTAGATATATAGGATGCGACACAAAGGACCACCTTTTTATCACGATAGTTTAAGTTGATTCCAACAATTCTGTGATAGCTTACTTCAATTCCAACTCTTGAATTTAATGTTTTAATAATTGCCATTTTTATTTCCTTCTCTTTCTATATAAACTTACTTGAATCGTATCGGTTGCTCCAAGATCAAGTCCTGGATCAATTAATATTTGACCGATTGTTCCATCTACTGA